>JAJZFK010000167.1 GCA_021805405.1 bacterium | reverse complement strand
CCGCAGTTTCTGGCTTAAGGTGAGCCTTCTGATCCAATTGCTGCGGTCTGTTACGACGTGTAAAGTAACCATGCATTGCCCGGCGAGGCTTATCCGTTACATTCAATGTTCCACCGTGCCACACGTGTGCATTAAAAACGATGACGTCACCTGCCTTGCCAAGCAGAAGGATCTCATCGGGATGCGGTAACCTTGGGTCATCCATCACTTCGGCAGCGGTAGTACCAAGCAGGTGGCTGCCGGGGACGAGCCTCGTAGCGCCGTTATCGGGGGTAAAGTCATCCAGTAACCAAATGGAGTTGCACACCTGGTAGTCGCCCGGTGTCTCCAGCTTACCCCAATCGGCGTGAAGTGCCTGAAGACCGTGCCCCGGTAGTGCACTCCTGCTATTTAACGATGATAGTTTCATATCACTGTAGAGAACGTGAGCAACAGCCGCAAGTACTTTCCTACGCCGAAGTATTTCGCCAAATATTGCGCCCTTATTGATGAGGTCACTCAACCTATCGGTGCCAGCCTCCTGATGTACCTCGGTACCCGCCAACTCGCCTTCTGCAGCATGCAATTCTGCAAGCCGCGCACGAATTGCTTCAACCTCACCTGCCGACAGGACTGATTTCAAGTGGAGATATCCCTCGGTATCAAGGTGCTTCTTCTGTTCAGCAGTTAGCGTATCTTTGCGTACACCCAGCGCATGCAGGGCGACAATACTATTCATCGTGCGTAAACCTCTTTCAAACGGTTACTACTCGTGAAAGTGCTGCTCAATAGTAATCATTCATAGATGCCTGATTAACCTGCAACTCCCAGTCCGACGTTAAGTCCACTCCAAATCTCGCGATGCCTCCGTCGGCACCTGGCCCGGATATGTAGAGCGGATCTCCGGTGGCAAAGCCTCCAGACACTTTGCTGTTGCCGTTGTAAAAGTGCAGCGCAACGCCTGCACGGTCCTTGTCTGTTATATTTGGCCCGGTGCGATGTGGAGTGCCGTAACAGAAGACCGCAATTCCTCCTGCAGGTAGCACAACGGGTATCGCTTTCTCCTCTTCGGGGTAACAGCGAATGTGATGGTTGCTGTCTGGATCACGGCCATGTTCCAGGTTCTCAGTGAAGGCGTCTGGTATTACGTGAATGGTTCCATTTGCCAAGTCGGCATCATGAACAGCCGTCCATATCGCGAGTCCCGCTAGAGGATCCTCGATCTGAAAGTAGGCGTTGTCCTGGTGCCAATTTGTACCGGTACCAGTGCGGCCGGGTTTGAGGAACACCTGATCAAGGTGAAGGACAGCAGGATCGCCAATAAGCGCGGTAACAAGAGCAACTACCTTGGGTGCAAATGGCATGGCACGAAAGAGATCGCTATGTGGGCTCATAGGGCACAGCTGCAGATTCTGATGAGCTGAGGAGGGGGTGGTACCATCGCCAATCGTTGCCACATTGCTAAGCAGGCCAGCAGCTTGCAGTCGTGCCAACTCATGGCGCATGGCTGCAATTTCGGTAGTGGTCCAAAAAAGTGGTAGCGCAAGGTACCCATGCCGCCTAAAATAGGCCGCTTGAGCCGACTTCACAGAGACGTTCAACTAGGTAACTCCTGCCTTAGTCGTCGTTATAATGAGACGATATTGTTTATTATGGCACTCAAAGGTACCGCAAACGTACTGCAAGCAAGAATAGTGCACCCTGCAATTATTGCCCAAGAGCAGTGCAATGTCCTCCTGTTTGTTGGCGCACCTTTATATTGTGTGCAATATACTATAAGGGAGCGCGTGTGCTGACAGCGATGCTCTTACTTACCGGGCATTTTACGGTCATATTGGGTGGAATAGTCGCCAGTACGGCGATTATCGCTGCGGCACCAGAACTTTCGTGAAAGTTTTGAATGAAAAAGCGTAAAGTGTTATGCCGACCCTGAATGTTTTGGGGAACGGCGAGATTTTGGAGGTAACTATGACAGAAGAATCACCCACAATTGCCTATAACATCGACCCTGTTGCCAGTTCAGTGCGATTTGCAATCAGGCATTTTATGATAGCCTGGTCGCGCGGCGAATTCAGTGAAGTGAATGGCTCGGTCGCGTGGAACGCGGCGAATCCCACTTTAACACAGGTTACGGCGGTTATCAACGCTGACTCTATCACGACAGGGCATGCACAGCGAGATGAGCACGTAAAAAGTGCAGAGATTCTCGATACCACGAAATACCCCGTTATCACCTTTAAATCCTCATCTGCCAGGCTTGGGCTCTCAAATAATGTCATTGTAGAGGGTGACCTCACCTTTCATGGTGTCACGAAGCGCGTGGAACTTACAGTGCATGAAACCAGCGATGAGGTGAAAGACCCTTGGGGTAACATTCGGGTTGGCGCAACGGCGACTGGCAAGATAAAACGATCAGAGTTTGACGTTCATTTCAACGGTACGCTCGATAACGGCGGTGTTGTTTTGGGTGACGACGTAGAACTGACGCTCGACCTTCAACTAATACGCAAAACCGAATAGCAGGCAGGCAGTCTAGCCAGAGAGCGGGCATTGCCCGCTCTTTTTTACCGCGATAAGCAGAGCCGCATTCTTCGCACTAATTGCTCGGGTAGTTTTTTACATTGTTTCTAGTGCGTTGCCGCCACCAGGTTGGAAAAGGTACGTTACCACGCGGCGTGCACGCCTGTTTTAAACGGTAAGTTCATCGTTAAGGTTGAAGACATGGACACCTAGCGGCACCTTGCTGTCCGTCACCAACACGGTCCACTCAAAGTACAAACCGTCTCTACGCTCGATGTCACGCCACAGTCTAAACCAATATAATTAGCACGCTTCCTTGTTATTTTGTAACGAACCATAAAAATTCACCACGCCTGCATTACCGATCTGCAGGAATTACAGGCAAAATTGGTGTATATTACCAGAGTGGCACCAAATGCCTTAAATTAGCTGCCAATGGAGACATATTTAATGAGCCAGTATCAACCTAAAAAGAGCGACCTGTTTACCTTCGGACTGTGGACCGTTGGCAACATTGGCCGTGACCCGTTCGGCACCTCTGTACGCGACACAATCGCGCCAACGCGCATCGTTACCAAGCTGGGCGAATTGGGAGCCTATGGTGTTAACCTGCATGACAATGACCTCGTGCCCATAGACGCAACGCCAGCTGAACGGGACCGCATTGTAAGCGATTTCAAGAAGGCCCTGGCAGACAGCGGAGTTGTAGTGCCAATGGCGACTACCAACCTCTTTTATGACCCAGCCTTTAAGGATGGTGCCTTTACAAGCAGCGATCCCAAGGTGCGAGCATACGCTTTGCAGAAGACGATGAGCGCCATGGACCTGGGTGCCGAGCTTGGCGCGAAAGTTTACGTATTCTGGGGTGGCCGCGAGGGCGTCGAGACCGACGCCAGCAAAGACGCGCGCGACGGCATTAAACGCTACCGAGAATGCCTCAACTACCTTGAGGAATACGATACGGCCAAGGGATATAACTACAAGTTTGCACTTGAGCCCAAGCCCAACGAACCCCGTGGGGATATCTACCTGCCAACCGTGGGTAGTGCCATTGGGTTTATTTCTACCCTGGAGAAACCAGAGCGGTTTGGCGTAAACCCAGAATATGCGCACGAGACAATGTCGGGCCTCAACTTTGTTCACGCTGTGGCACAGGCGCTGGATGCCGGTAAGCTGTTCCACATCGATCTCAACGGGCAGAAGCCTGGTCGCTATGATCAGGACTACCGGTTTGGCGCCGAAGACATCAAGGCAAATTTCTTCCTGGTGAAGCTGCTGGAAGACAGCGGTTATGCAGGTAGCCGCCACTTTGACGCGCACGCATACCGCACCGAGGATGAAGAGGGAGTGTGGGATTTCGCGCGAGGCTGTATGCGCACCTATCTCGTACTCAAGGAAAAAGCACGTCTGTTCAACGCCGATCCTGAAATTCAGGCGATCCTGAAGGAAGTCCATTCCGACGCCGATGGATATGCCGAGTCTGCCGCGAAGTACACACCTACCAGCCAGCAGCGCATCGCAAATGCCGACTTCAATCGCGAACAGATGGGTCGCCGCGGATACAAATACGAGCGACTTGATCAGCTCACAATCGATCTTCTACTAGGTACCCGCTAAATCTATAGCGTTACCAGGTTAGCACCGTAAAGTTAACTTACGGTACCCCTGAACTTCGCCCCCTGGTTCAACCGATAAGGATGATACCAGGGGGCTTTTGCGTGCGCTTATTCGGCCGCTTGTTACAGGGCAATTAAACGTGATTTCTCTCGCCCAGCAGACTTGTCTCCTGTTTGTTTGATAGAGCGACCCCTTATATTTTCATGGCACCTTGCGACATGGAACACCCGTAGTATTCTCAGGAGGCACCAAAGGGGCAGGGTATACTTAGAGGATATTGGGCGATAGGGAAAACAACGAAAACTGGTCTCGGTAATCTCTGTTGATTCCCTGCAACGACGGCCGTCAAACTACGTCTAAATTGTTGTTGCGACCCACGATGGGCCTTCGTGATAAGAAAATCTGGAGTCTTTCAATTATTATGCGATTTTTTCAACGGGGTTTTAAGCCGGTATTCAGCATCATAGTAACCCTGGGAATGGGCGTTATTGGGTTATTCGGCGGCTTAACCCTGAGGGAGTATTTTGTAAACTCCAAATCGGTGCCCACCGTGCTCTCGCCGTTCAAAGACATGCAGCATACCCTGCCAGCATATATGAATTATCTTGTACTCGCAATCTGTGTTATAGGCTTACTACTCGGAAGTATTCTTGGTCAGTTTTCGGCTCAGAAGCTCGTGGAAGCGGGTAACGCACTCGACCAGATGTCATCGCGTGACAAAATTGCGGTGATACTCGGTACCGTGATTGGCGTATTCATTTCACTCGTGTTTACCTTGTTCCTTTCCAGAATTGGCTGGGCAGGAATTACATTGAGTGTTCTGTTGAGTGTTGCGTTTATCTACCTGGGCATTAGGGCAACACTGGGCATGAAAAACGAAATTCCGATTTGGGGGCAGATAAAGTCAGAAGAA
>JAJZFK010000308.1 GCA_021805405.1 bacterium | reverse complement strand
GCCACTTAAGATACTTTGCATGGCCGTCGCACCAGCCAATATTTACGCCACCAAAGTGACGGGGTCCCATACTTCCATAGTTGGTTGGCGTGGCACTTCCCGCTGGCCACGTCCAGTCACTAGCCCATACGTTCACTGTTGGCGAGGGATACCACTGACCAGTATCTGGAGCGTTAACGTCGCAAAAGCCTAGCGCCTTGTTTGCGCCGTTATCAAATTCGGAGTCAACAAACGCGATTGTGTTTGCTGGCTCTGTCATCGCAGCTAATGAAACACCTGTGCTAAATCCCGCAGGATACTGCCAATCACCGAGGTGAGAGTAATTGTATCCGATGCTGGTAAACTGCATCTGGTTCCACCACCAGGAAAATGGCCCGTTACCGAAGATACCCGCGCTGTCCCCTTCGCTTGGGCAAACAAAAATCTGCCAGGTTTTAAAATATGGCAAGAGCAGATCCGGCCACCAATGAGCTGCTGTCATGTCGGTAGCGCTAGATGGAAACTGATATACGTTTCCCGTAGGATCTGAAAAAGGAATTACCGTCTGTTCGTCGTAATCCTGCGTGTACATCATCCACGCTAGACCAACTTGTTTGATATTTGACAAACAGGATATCGCACGAGCCTTCTCACGGGCTTGTGCAAAAACGGGAAAAAGGATTGCCGCAAGAATGGCAATGATTGCGATAACTACGAGCAATTCGATCAACGTAAACGCTGTGGTATTGCGCTTATTCAACTGCCGTGACATATGGACCCTCCTGAAATATAAAAAAACATCCACCACACCTGCCATTGCAAAATTGGTAGAATGGACTGCAGGGCTACTGCTGAAATTGGAAATATACGACAAGTGTAGCCAGACTCTCTATGTGACTATCTCCACAGAATCGACGCTCCACTACTGCTTCCTGTGCAGACGACGCCCCATCGGAGTTCAGTTTAAACGTTTCGAGCCGATTTGTCAAGCCATCCGACCGATTGCAGACATAAATCGTCGAAATGGCCGATTTTAAGAATTGAATTGACTAATTATATATACTAGAGGTGGAATTTCCGCAAAAAAAGTTGTGGCCATTGTCGTTACCGGTGAATATTCATTTTAATAAAGTAACTCAACTATTGACTTTCAGTGATCTGAATTCAACCTAAAAACTTGCCTCCGCTTTGTGAACAAGGTGGATTGTCATTGCTATTAAATTGTGCGAAGGCCTTTACCTAATTGAATTATTAACGCAAATTACAGTAACACATATATCCGGTTTCGACGACGGTGCCACAGCTCAAAATTGCACGAACCGCGGCCAGTTATTCGAATATGGTAGTAAACGCTCATGGTTGGTAAAGGGATACTGCGTTGTATTTGGGAACCTATGGTCAATGGTTGCTAGCCTACGGATTACGGCAAATGCCCTGCGTTAGTAAACCGTTCCGTCAAAACGGTCAACATCAGCAAGTTTCAGAGAACTTGCGCAAGTCTAAAGTCAGCTTTCAACCCCAAGCCCTAGAGCAAAGGCCACAATGATTTGAACAGAAATCAAGGTAAACGCTCTACTTGATGCCGCCACTGCAGCAACAAGCCACTATATCGACGTACATTCCGTCTATCCAAAAGTCAAACAATTCCCGCCTCCCTTAGTAAACGAACTAAAATCGCTGGCCCAACATAGAGTCGGACCAGCGATTGAGGTTGAGCGATACAACTAGTTGCCCTACTGCTAGTTCTGTGCACCCGACTTTGCACCGCCAGATGTAGGCGGTGGCGGCGTGGCTGCCGCTGCTGGAGTTGTAGGTGCTGGCCCGCCTGATGACATTCCCGGTTTGCTGTTCACTTCAGCCTGCTTGGTAGCGATTGATCCACCGCTATCGGAGTTACCCGAGCAGCCAGCTAAACCGAAAACCATGAGGACTGCTGCCCCAATGCAAAGTGATTTACTGGTCATCCTGCTACTCCGTGGGCCATAGGTATTTGTAGACCTGGGCACCCGCACTGTCAGTCTTCTTCGTAAAGTAACTCATGATTGGAAAGCTCTTCGCATGACCATCCACGAACGTTACGTTGATCTGACCGCCGCTTACACGAAGGTAACTACACACCGTTTTGTTCTGCTGAGTGTGTCGACCAATTGGGCCAAAACGCTGTGTTTGATACTGTGCGTACCAAGAAACGCAATAGTGGAAGAAATCAGTATCCTGCCCACCAGGGCCGAAGCCAGAACCCCACCAGTCCGGTGAAGAGGCATCGGTGACCATCGTCATATCTGCAGGAGATGAAATAGACGACATAGTCGCACTAGGTGCACCAACCGAAACTCCAGCAGCCCAGCCGTTATCTGGGAACGCACCTAACAAACCCTGCCACTGAACGTGTACATTGAAGTCTGTTGTGTCACCGTAGTAGGTGTCACCCCACTGCGATATACCATGAATGCCAGAAATGGGTGGCATTCCTTAGTTCAGAAATGGATCGGTTGCAACTATGGCGTTTCCGTTTGTAAGAAAGCTGTCTGGACAGATCATAAGTTGGTAGCTCTTGATGTAAGGCTGCACAACATTCTGCCAGGCTGCAGTGCTTTTTACCGTTGGGCCATTCCATGCAAACGTAGCGGCATCGGAAGTAACGACAGGCGTGAACGAGAGAGGAAACGACTCATCATAGTCCTGTACATACATGAGTGTACCAAGGCTTAACTGCTTCAGGTTGCTAAGGCACACTGTTTTGCGCGCCTGTTCACGAGCTTGTGCAAAAACTGGAAAAAGGATTGCCGCAAGTATAGCTATGATGGCAATAACAACGAGCAACTCTATGAGCGTAAACCCACTTCTGGTGCGTTTAGAACGCTGTTCTGGTCTCAAAGTTTCCTCCAATGAATATTCGGCATAATTGTGAGCCGTAATTTAAAACTTGGTAATTGTGGGCAAAACAAAAAAAGCTGCCATGAATGAAACGGCGACGCCAAGTCCACACTTGTACCTCACCAATCCACCATGCAGCTTCGTAGCAGCACTTTATCACTCTAAGGAGTAACAATACAATTACACCATTTATTATACTCCAATAATCACCCAATGTCAACCGTATTTTAACCAAAACGTGATGCAAGTTAGTTTATATAGCACTACTGAAAACTTGAACACTTCCTGCAATTTATAAAAAGCACGCATCGATAGAAATCGCAATCAAACGAAGCGATATGGAGACGTTTGGTCGTCAAGAGTTTGACCAAACAAAACCGATTTGAACACGAGGAATTGACTCGTGCTAATTCGAGATTCGACGTGATGCAGCCGTACTTACATTGGGGAGACTTCCAGATTGTCTTCAGAGGCGTGAGGCAGGGTAAACTGCGACATTAGGCCTACTAACGCTCCAGTTGGAGTCGCGCGGTAGCGGCTATTAGTATAGGCTCCAAGAGAACTGACAGACGGCAGATTGGTAAACCCACCACGTTGTAAAAGTCGCCGTCTATTGATTCGATGTACCGCGCCGCAAAACCCTGCGCACCGTACGAGCCCGCTTTGTCGAGTGGCTCCCCCGTAGAGATGTAGTCGTGAATCTGCGTGTCGCTCATCTCCCGAAATTTCACCCGGGTGGTAACCACGTCCACAATGGGGCGAGTTAATGACGAAAGAGTACCTGCGGGAACAATTGCGATACCCGTAGATACGCGGTGCCAAGATCCTGCCAATTGCCGCAGCATGAACGCCGCATCCTCCCTATCGCGGGGTTTGCCAAACGGGATGCCAGTGAAGCTATCCGGCCCTACAAGTGTATCCGCACCAATTACCAGTGAAGCGGTCACTCGCCGTGCAACCTCTTCGGCCTTATTGGCCGCTAAATCTTGCACTAGCACCGATATATCCGTTGCGGTTACGGGAGGGCTGGGTTCCTCATATCTGCTGTGCTCAATTGTAAACGGTAGATCTAGAAGTTGCATTAATTCCCGGCGGCGCGGTGAAGTAGATGCAAGTATGATTGGTATGCTGCTTTGTCGTGCCAAAATGCCTTATTCTCGTACGATAACAGCGGGGCAGCTATTGAAACGGCAGCCCCGCTACAATTACCATGCTAAGCCATAGAAAAATTCCGCCGATTAGCCTGTCACATTAAATCCGCCGCAGTGATTATGGACTGCGCAATCTCCCGCATTTTTTTGTTCTGATTGCGGGCCTGAAAATGTATGCGCTTGAATGCCTCTTCCTCACTCATGTGGTGGCGATCCATTAGGATGCCCTTAGCTCGTTCGATAAGCTTCCGCGTCTCTAAGGTATCTTTCAACTGTTCAATTTCGCGCGACTGTGCAGAGATCTGTCGGTATCTTCTAACTGCAATCTCAAGGGCTGGCGCAAGGTCCTCTTTGCGAAACGGCTTTATGAGGTAGGCCAAACCGCCTGCTTCACCGGCCTGCTCTACCAACTCCTGCTCCCCAAATGAACTTAGAAAAAGAATTGCGCAGGGAACCTCAGAGATTATCTGCCGGGCAGCCTCAATTCCGTCCATCACGGGCATTTTTATATCCATGATGATTACATCGGGGCGGTGTTGTCGTGCAGCCTCAACCGCAGCTAGACCATCGCCTGCTTCGGCAACAACTATATGCCCAAGTTTCTCCAAACGAGCGCGTACAATGGTCCTGGTGAGTTGCTCGTCTTCTGCTATAACCGCTTTTAAAACTTCCATAAGCACCATCTCGCTTTAATGCAGCTCGGCATCCAAATGCTTGCTGGGCCCCATGTAATCATAATCTAAACAAGCGGCTCATTCGCTGCGGATTTAAACTTACACCATATATTATGACACAGTGTAGACGATTACAACCTGCGGTAATCGCGCCAAGGGTACCGGTGAGCAACAGGTTGTTTGTCACTAACTCCGTACAGCACTAATGTGCCCTCCCTTAAACAATATTATGGCGAATACAACCTGCAATATCTATTTTTTTTGCAGGATAATGCCACCCGCCTGCTAAATGTTGAAATACTCTACACGCGTTAGGACACCTGCCAATGAGAATTCTTACCCTCACCGTGGTCGCTATTGTTGCCGCTACCATCCCTAAGCT
>JAJZFK010000341.1 GCA_021805405.1 bacterium | reverse complement strand
CTGCGCCAGCGATTGCTCTCCTGTTAAGTTTTGCGTTTATTGCTGATTGTTTTGGAGTTATACTTACAGCACCGTTGGCACCAATGCAGCCTGACAATCACTTCAACGTCATCCTAGAGGCGCTCATTGTTGGCACGTCTGCATGCCGCTGAAACCTAATGATTAGATGTAATTGGTATTTCAATTTACACATGTTGATGTGCTACTAAATGGGCCGGTGGAGTGGTTTGTTCGTTAGGTGTGTATGGAAATAGGCACGCAGAAAACCGGGCGGTCATGTATTACGTATGAGCGATTGGGGGAACGTGGAATGCGTAGGCACTGGTTAATCGCATTTGTGGGGTGTTTGCTTGTATCCATGATGAATACAACCTGTTTAGCCGTGGGTGATACGGTGATCTATCAGCGTAACGGAGCGACTACATCGTTCTCCAGTATGGTTACAGCTCTAGCGCACGCGGATGTGGTGTTTGTGGGTGAGATTCATAATAACGCACCGGGGCATAGGTTTGAGCTTAGTCTGCTACGGGCGCTCCATGCTGCCGGTGGTGCGAAATGCCTTTCGATGGAGATGTTTAGCCGCGATGTACAACCGGTGGTTGACGAGTACCTCGATGGCTTTATAACCCATAGCGAGTTTATGGCAGATGCGCGGCCCTGGTCTAATTACACGAAGGATTACGCACCCATGGTAGAGTATTGCCGGGCCAATCATATACCAGTGATTGCAGCAAATGCTCCACGACGGTACGTGCACCTCGTTAGTCAAAGGGGAATTGCAGCGTTGCAGCAGCTTCCTGAGGCGTCCAGGCAGTTTTTGGCACCATTACCCATCTCGCTAATCATACCTGCAGGATACCGTGATGCACTCATGGGGGTGTTTGGCGACGTTCATGGCGAGCAACCAAGCAGCACGGGTAATCCAGCTCCACCTGCGAGCAGTACCGAGATAGAGCGAATGATTGAAGCGCAAATGGTGTGGGATGCTACCATGGCTTGGTCCGTCGCACAGCGACTCAGTAGTTATCCTGGCACAAAACTTATGCAGGTGAACGGGGCATTTCATAGTGATAACTACTGGGGCATCGTTGCGCGCCTGCGAGAACTCAACCCGCACGCAGTTACCCTTACCATCACAGTGCGACCGGCATCTTCCGCTTCTCCAACTGCCAAAATGACCGAAAGCGAATTGCAGCAGGCAGATTACACAGTCTTGACACCGGCGTCACCAGAGGAAGGGGCACATTGAGTTGCACTCAATAGAATCTCCTGCATGGTTGGCATGGAATCTCTCACTGGCAGCAATACCTGTTGCGTTAGGGCAGTTTCTTGCCTGGTGGGGAATTACGCTAAAAGGGAAGATTAAGCGACCATTGTGGGCAATACCCATGCTCGCTGCCGGCATACTGTGGCTTGCGTTCCTGCCAAATAGCTGCTACCTGCTTACCGAATGGCGTCACTTCTTTTTCGACCCTGCATTCGTAAATATGCGTCATGCGGCCATTACTAACGAAGAGCGCCTCGTGGTTGCGCAGTACGGCTTTTTCTTCATAATCTATAGCCTGGTAGGTGTCCTCTTCTATGGGCTTTCTATAAGGCCCGTAGTAAAACTGCTTAAAAGTATGAAGGTGCCCACAACCGTGCTGGGCGTCCCATTTTTCATACTTGTGTCGCTTGGTGTTTACCTGGGGCTCATTGTGCGGTTTAACTCATGGCAGGTAATTACCAACTTTTCGGTGGTTTGGAATACTGCTGTTCATGCTGCAGAGAGCCCAGAGTTGCGAACCGTTATCCTCGTATTTGCGGGCTTGTTGTGGGTGCTATTCATTATTGTGGATGTATGGATAGACGGCGCGGTGGCTCGCGTAATGGCAAGACCAGGGTTGCATGTCAGCAGCCCACGATCGCGCAAATCGTAGGCGCTAACAGTTGGTTGGTACCCTTGCATGGGTACACTGCAGCCTCCTTACGGCTCTCCAGATTCTGCAGTGTACTTCGCCGGGGACCTAATCCTCTGTGAGGTAAACGGTGTCTAGCAGCTCTACTGGCAGATTGGCATGTGGGTTGAAATGTTGCGACGCCAGGTATCGCCGGATGGAGTGCTCTAGCTGCCTTGTGGCTGGACGAATATCCCTGTCGGTATCAAAATCTATACATGTTATGAGTATCCGGCCCTTACCAACTGTTGCTTCCATAATAACCGCAAGCTTGTCATTACGTGTGAAGCGATCTATTGACTGCACGATGGGTTGGAAATCCAGGGGAAGGTCATTAATCACCAATGAGCGTGAGTGCGTGATGATGTCCCACCACTGCCACTGCGCAAAACGTTCGGTGGGAAAATCTGTAAACAGCGGGTGGAAGTTGTCTATTAGCAGGCCAGTGGTGCCTGCTTGCCCTTTAAAGTGCACTGGTGACCAGAAGCAGGAGCTGAACTGCCCTTCAACAGCGTTAGACGGCCCCCCTTTTGTGTGTCGCAACCACACTGTGCGGCCGCGTCGTAGCTCGTTTGCCAGGCCGTAGCTCCAGGCATCTGCAATGATCACGTCGTTTAGCGGCGGTTGAGTTAGAGTCGCAGGGTATATCCATACGTCCCAGCAGTTTGGTGGGGCATCGTCTACTGCAAGTGAGAGAACTGCTTTGCATGCGGGTAGATTAACTGGCAGAGTCAAATTGAGATCGTCAAAACTAGCAAGACCCGGTTCCATTAGTGTGCGTGTTCCGCATCTTTGTTCACAGGTGAGTGACGAATTTCCTGAGGAGAGCCTGGCAGTGAGTGTAACGGGGCCCGTTCGCTTTGGGCCGTAGTGTGCCAGTTTCGAGGCTCCCACAATACTTGTGCCAGCTGCGAAGATATACCGGTCTAAACATGCAAGTGGAACATCTGCCCTGCAGAATGCCCGAAACTCATCAGCGGTAATGAAGCCTTTGGGCCGCCAGAACGCATCGAGCATACCGATGGTTGCAGTTCCCTGCCCGGGGAAATCATGCAGGTCTAGCAGCTGGAAACCGCTCACATCTGCCGTCCGCAACAGAGACTCGATCTCCTCTTTGTAGAGTAGTGCCGAGAGCCTGCCGCTGGCAAATGTGAAATCAGTTGACTTGTCCAGCATTCCGCGCTGCTTGAGCATTTCTGCTATCCACTCAAAATTGTGCGCGGTTAACACCCCGGTGTATTCCGTTCTGTTATGCACATCTGGAAAAACCACCCATTGTCCCACCTCATGAGCAACTACTGGCTTCGTAAAACTCGCCATGGCAGCGTCATAATTAGTGGTTGTTGCTGGAAGTTCACGATCGAATCTGGAGGTGATCTGCCACCAGGAACTCGCCCGCAGCGGCTGGCTGTCGCCTTGATTTTGTCCGCTGTCACAAGTAATAACGTACTGGGTTTCAGGATTAGCAGGGTGCGAGTAGGCTCCAGCAGTGACAAGGCGCCCTGGCCTCATCCTCTTCAACTCGCGCATTAGTTGCTCAACATGTGGCTCGTTCCCGCGATAAACAAGCTCGTTGCCCAGGCAGAACATGCCAAAAGAAGGATGATGGCCAAAGGCGGCATATATGCGAAGTGCCTCATTACGCGCCCACTGAAACACCAAATCATCTGCAGCGAAGGACTGCCGTGTAATCCAGAGCGGGAGCTCTGCCTGCAACAGGATTCCCACTTCGTCGGCAGCTGCAAAAGCCGCGTCAGGCGGGCACCACGAGTGAAATCGGATATGATTAAGCCCATGATCAGCAACCGTTCTCATGATTGAGCGCCAGGAATCTACATCCATTGGTGGGTGCCCGGTTAGTGGGAAAATGGCGCATTCTAACGTACCCCTTAGGTAGAGCCGACGATCGTTAAGGTACATCAAGGTCCCGCGACTATCCAGCCATGCGGCCCCCGTTACAAGCGAGTCGGCGCTATCCATTTCCGCATCAACAAGGGAAACTTCGTGTAGCCCCGGGTGCCACTCGCTCCAACTGCCAAGAGGTTGCGGAAGGGTGACAATCCCGTTGAACGTGGCGCTGCTATCCCCCTGTTCGATCGCAGGCACATCGCCGCAGTATCTACCATCAACGGATAGCGCAAGCACTCCGGTAGTTGGGTACCGGGTAACTTCGCCAACCACATGAATGCTACCGCCTCCTGCCAGTACAGAAACAGCGTTAAGGCTGACTTGAGAGCCAGTATGTACCCGCAGTTCCATGCGTCCTATCATTCCATTCCAGTTCGTCTGCGTCCAATCGGTGACCATGTGCCCTCGGCGCCCTATAGCCAAATCTACGGCGTTGTTAATTTTCACAACCACGGTTATTTCTGGTGCCGTAATGAACCGCGTAACATCGTATGTGTGGGGAGTACTAAGGCTGCCGCATGTTCCCACTAGCTCACCATTCACAAACAGCGTACTCTCCCAATGGCACCTCTCAAGAAAAATAACTGCCCTTAAGATTTCGGTAACTGTCGGTACTGTCACCGTTCTGTAGTACCATGCGGTGCCCACAAACTTGTGGCGTCTGCTCAGCCCCTGCATACTGTGTGCCATGGTTGCGCTTATGCCTAAACCAGCTTCGTCTAGCGAAGACGGCATGTGGATGGGGGAAACCGGTGACGCAGAGAGGCAGGTAGCTTCGTTATACTCGAGGTCGGTATCGAGAACGACGTGCCACTGGCCGCTCAAATCTACTACTGTTTTCAATAAATGCTATTCCTTGCAGGATCAATGAGATACAATTTCAACGAGCAGGCAGGGTAAAACGAGGTGCAACGACGTATTTGCGCCAAACTATCAGCTGTTTGCACCGAACCTCCCACACCTAGGTTACCTGTAGATTCTTCATAACCATGCCCAATTTCCTTTACAAATTGCACAATATCTGTGCTATACTGTTTCACCTGTGGGAGGACTTTACAGATGAAGCGTACTTTTCAGCCGCACAATCGGCGACATAAGCGAGTGCACGGGTTCAGGAAGCGTATGTCTACGCACGACGGTCGCAATGTTCTTCGTCGTCGTCGTCTACGTGGCCGCCACGAGCTCATAAAATAATTCGAGCAAATTGCAGTGCGGCCCT
>JAJZFK010000056.1 GCA_021805405.1 bacterium | reverse complement strand
ACTGAAGCTGGTTATCAGCCTGGTGGCGACATCTACCTAGGGTTGGATCCTGCCTCTACGGAACTGTACAGCGATGGAAAATATCACCTGAAGGGTGAGGGCAAGGTGCTCTCCAGTGCTGAAATGGTGGATTACTACGCAAGGTGGGTAGATAAATATCCCATCATCTCGATTGAAGACGGGCTGGCAGAGGACGACTGGGAGGGCTGGAAGCTTCTTAACGAGAAGATAGGCGGCCATGTACAGGTAGTAGGTGATGACCTTTTCGTTACCAACACGACGCGCCTTGCCCGTGGAATTCAGGAAGGCTCGGCTAACTCCATCCTCATCAAGGTCAACCAGATTGGCTCGCTCACCGAGACGTTGGATGCCATTGAGATGGCGAAGCGTGCCGGCTTTACAGCGGTAGTATCACACCGGTCTGGCGAGACGGAGGACTCTACAATTGCCGATATCGTGGTAGGGACGAATGCTGGCCAGATCAAGACAGGTGCGCCAAACCGCACGGACCGTGTTGCTAAATACAATCAACTGCTTCGCATCGAAGGGGTACTGGATGACGCCGCCGTTTACGCCGGAAAGTCCGCTTTCTACAACCTCCGATAGTGCCTTTCCGGATGAGCATGCCTATCAGGCTTACCTGATAGGCTGCCAACGGATGAGCATAGTGCCCGTTGACCGCGCAGAATTTACCCGCCGGTGGGCTGAGTTTGAACTGCACGCAGAAAACCTGAAACAGGCTGAGGCTGGTGGTAAACTGCTGGATGTTCCCGCAGCACGTCGCGCAGAGATGCAGTCGAAATTCCAACAAGATCCGTTTGTTCAGGCCCTTCTATTGGGGCTTAACCAGATGCAATAAGAAAGCTGAGGCTCGATTGAAGGCCCGAAGAACCAAAATTGTTTGTACCATTGGACCGAGTAGTCGATCGAGGGCCATGCTCACCAAGTTGATGCACGCAGGGATGGACGTGGCGAGATTAAACTTCTCGCACGGTAACCACGCGGGCCACGGCCAAGTAATCAGTGACCTGCGGAGTATCGCTGCGGAGATGCACCGCCCGCTTGCTATCCTGCAGGATCTTTCCGGCCCCAAAATGCGCATTGGCGAACTTGGGACAGGTGTTCATCTTAAGCGTAATCAGGTTGTTGGTCTCGTTGTTGGTGAGAATAGTCATCCACACGAATCAACTGTGATGATACCGGTACCGCTACCCGAGTTACTCAGCGCGCTAACTCCCGGCAGAACCCTCTTGCTAGACGATGGCAAAATTACACTGCGAGTGACGGAATGTGCGTGTAACGATGCCGGTGAGCAGAATGTTGTTTATGCACGGTGCCTTACAGGTGGCACCCTTACATCGCGCAAGGGAATTGCTGCGCCTGGCGTCAAGATCAACGTGCCCTCCGCGACGGACAAGGATCTGGACGATTTACGATTTGGCCTCGAAAACGGTGTCGACCTGGTCGCAGTGTCGTTCGTACGAAGCTGCGAGGACCTGAAGCCTATTTTCGCTGTGATGGATGAAGTTGGCATACGCAGGCCCGTACTGGCAAAGATTGAGAAGTCGGAGGCAGTGCATAATTTCGCGTCCATCCTTAAAATGGTTGATGGCATCATGGTAGCACGCGGTGATCTTGGCGTTGAAATGGCGTTTGATGAGGTGCCAATTGTTCAGAAACACCTCATTAAACAGTGCAATCAGGCAGCCAAGCCAGTGATTACAGCTACCCAGATGCTAGAGTCTATGCTCTCTTGCCCTCGCCCAACACGGGCGGAAGCTACCGACGTCGCAAACGCCATTCTGGACGGCACAGATGCCGTGATGTTGTCTGGTGAAACCGCTTCCGGTGAGTTTCCTGTAGAGGCAGTAAAGACCATGGCACAAATCGCTCGCCGCGCGGAAGAAGCATTCTTTCACGAGTATACGTATGCACAGCGCCTGGGTGAGCCGGATGATGTAACCGCGGCGGTCAGCCGTGCTACAGCCAGCATCGCCGGTGCTGTAAAGGCTTCCGCGATCATCTGTGCTACTACCAGTGGTGGCACTGCTCGCCAGGTTGCAAGCCGCAGGCCCAACGTTCCCATACTCGCGGTTACAAACGAAGCAACCACGTACCATTCGCTTGCATTAACCTGGGGTGTTGAACCTTGCCTGGTTAATACGGTTCATAACACCGATGCCATGATGCAAGCAACGCTGGAAGCCGCGCAGTTACATAATCTGGTCACACATGGTGATCGCGTGGTGCTCACGGCCGGTGTACCCGTAAACAGGCCCGGTACTACCAACCTTATTCGCGTGCATACCGTTGGTAATCCATTGTAGAATGTGTTGCCCAACATCAGTTGCACCAAACGACGCTGCGTAGAGGCGGTATAATGTGTAATTAGCGACAGGCAGCAGGCGCGTGGCAGAATTTGGGTGGCATTCGTTATACAGGAGTGCAAATGTATGAGGACACAGCATAGTTCTAACTCGCGAATACCTGATATTGGTTTGTTGCCTTTGTGGGTAGTCTTTGTTAGCGCAATTAGTATGTATTTGGGTGTTGTTGCTGCTGCTCCATACAGGGCAGCACATGATATGAAAATTAGTGATGACCAGATGCAGACCCGGGTAGAGCAGCTGAAAATACAAAATCAGCAAGACACGCTGGATGTGCGTTCGGCTAGTAAGCCTGCAGGCTTTCAGTTGGCTGCGCGAAGGCTGGGCTATGTCTCCAAAGGCGAGTCGTATATGGAAATTGGGCGCCCTTGACCGACGTCAAATCACCGCTAGATCTGCTTCTTCTCGTTGTTGCCGCCATCATGGCAGGTACCGTGAATTCGTTGGCAGGAGGCGGTACCCTCATCACCTTTCCGAGCCTGCTTGCAGTAGGGCTACCTGCTCGTGTTGCTAATGCTACAAACACCATGGCACTTTGGCCAGGCCTAATTAGCAGCCTGTGGGGCTATCGCAGGTTCGTCCGAAACAATGGCCGTACTATCCTGCTGCTGGGCTTGCCCAGCCTCATTGGTGGTACTGCAGGAGCACTCCTGCTATCACACACAACGGATAGTACGTTTGCTCTCGTTCTACCATGGCTTATCTTGATGGCGACCGGACTTTTTGCCAGCCAAGGCGTTATATCAAACTTCATTCGCGGCAAGAGTAAAGCGCCTGCAGAAGAGACGTCTGCGGAAACCGATAACCCACCCTGGACGCCATACTGGTATGCTGCCGTTCCTTTTCAGTTCATCATTGGCCTTTACGGTGGATATTTTGGTGCAGGTATTGGCATTCTTATCCTTACCAACCTGGGGTTGCTAGGTTTCAGCCACATGCACAAAATGAACGGATTGAAGAACATATTCGGCGCACTCGTAAACGTCATGGCGCTTGCAGTATTCATCACGGCACGGTTACCGCAAGGCACCGGCGTGGGGCCGAGCAAAAACCTTATGATCGACTGGCCCGTTGCAGGCTTAATGGCGTGTGGATCAATTGCAGGGGGCTACATGGGCTCACGAATTGCCCGTAAGGTGGGGCAGATTGCAGTACGTCGACTGGTTGTCGTCATTGGTGTTGTTCTATCGCTTACGCTGTTACTGCATCCCGCCACCCACTAAGTCGCCACGTCAGGCAATCGTACATTCAGCTGATGCCTGAAATAATAATCTCATGCGCCACGTGCGTCGGCAAGTTACTGCCGCAAGAATTCGCGCGTCGCTACATTGCCGTTTATTGGTCAGTTTTACCGATTGCATCACTTATCAACGAGAAACCGCGATGTTGGGGATTTGCGCAAGTGGATGTTACAGATACAACCAACGGCGGTAGC
The DNA here is from genome assembly GCA_021805405.1 of bacterium. Lineage (GTDB taxonomy): Bacteria > Armatimonadota > Chthonomonadetes > Chthonomonadales > Chthonomonadaceae > JAJZFK01. The sequence goes on along the minus strand of JAJZFK010000056.1, from coordinate 1,248 downwards.
TTATGCAAGAGCCACTTCTTTTAGCGTTACCCTTGCAATGGCAATAAGGTACTGGCACATTGAATGCGTGGATTCCTGCTATGACCACGTAGCTTGGCTTTAAAGGATTTTGGCAACCCGCAGGTATTGCCCGTTGGACGTCCACGTAGTGCCGGTGAGGTCGCTGCCCTGCTCCAACAGCTCGCCAGCGCCGCACGCAACGCCGCAGGGGTACCAGGTCCACTTGTTGTTGGTTGGCACCCCTGTGGGACGTCCTGCACGTCTACTTTGGGCGAAGTCGTAGGTGCTTCACCTTGTCGAATGTTGGAGAGATACACGAGATCAATTTGGTACTTATCCTCCGCTAAAGATTATATAGATCATAGTGCTGTACATCACCTTATCATTTGTGGTAAAGCCTTTAGACCAATTATTGAAAATCAACGCACCGAGAATTACGGCGACCGTACTAATTATTATCGTTCCTTTCCAATCCCTCACTATGGCGGCCGAGACACGCCTCAAATATGCTGAGATGGCTTTCGGACGTGCAACCATTTTCGCTGTGGTACACGTGTTGCAGAACGTGGATTCCTGGTTGCTATAGTGGCCTATAGGAGTTCGAAGTTCGCACCGACGTAGGTAACCAGAAGTGACCGCCGCAATTACCATAAAACAGTAGTTTAGGGTGTTGACATGTGCAGTTATGGCCAGAAAGATGAACAGCGAGCACACATATGCTGTCGAAATAGACCGTTCGCGCGTTACAGGACGTCGAAAAAGCATTTCATAACTCCCGTAAAAGTGCCTTTACTTATAATGTTCTTGAGGCAATTCATCAATCTTGATCCACACACATCGGCGCACAGTTCTTCACAAAGTTCGCAAAATTCTGGCAGTGCCGCGCAACACTCGGGAACGGCTGCTTGACAAGCCTTACATTCGGGCGAGGCCGTGAATAAGGCAGCCATACAATCGACGGCCAGTCCGATTGCAATATCTTTCAGGCATGTGATTACTTTGTGCCTCGGGAACCCGTGATGAACGGTATGATGCTTTTTGCAAGGATGTTTCTTCGCAGGCCCTGGCTTCTTGCCCATCACCTGGACTCCGCGGCTGGGCACGACCACCCCACGCCCGCCGTTACCGGTTAGCAGGCCTGGCTCGCTAAGCGCGGTTTGGCAGGTGCCCGCGTGGTTGCTTTGCGAGGGGAAGCTCTCGCCCACGTACTGCCGCTTATACGGTGCGTCCGAAAACGCATCGAACACG
>JAJZFK010000065.1 GCA_021805405.1 bacterium | reverse complement strand
CACTGCGTTTCCGTCAGGTGTTAATCTGGCTTCAACGTGGGACCTGTCTCTGCTCAAGAGGGTTGGCACTGCCATTGGTCTGGAAGCGCTGAACAAAGGCGAAGGGGCAGAGGTCCTGCTCGCACCTGCCATTAACATCCAGCGATCACCCCTTGACGGCCGCAATGGCGAGTTTTTTACTGAAGACCCGTTTCTTAATGCGCAACTTGCGGTGGATTATATCGACGGTGTACAGTCTACTGGCTGTGCGGCTTGTGTGAAACACTATGCCTGTAACAACGAAGAGATTGACCGTGGTTATGTCAACGTAAATGTTGGCGAGCGGGCACTCCGCGAAATCTACCTTCCTGGTTTTAGGGCTGCTGTAAAGCAGGCACATGCCTGGTCCATAATGGCTGCCTACAACAAGGTGAACGGCCAGTATTGCACGGACAACTGGTATCTGCTAACGGATATCCTTAAGGACGACTGGGGGTTTAAGGGGCTTGCAATGTCGGACTGGGGGGCGGTGCACGACACTGTGGGGCCAGTGCAGGCAGGGCTGGACCTGGAGATGCCCGGCCCTGGATACATGCGCCGATCAAACCTGAGGGCTGCGCTCGCGAGTGGTCAGATCAAAGTGTCCCAGGTGGATGCTGCGGTAAAGCGGCTCTTAAGAACGATCCTGAAGGTCGGCTTGATGAACCACCCACCATCTCCCAATCATTCGCTGGTGAACACCGCGGCTGCCCGGAACCTCGCACTGCAGGCGGCTGACGAAGGCATTGTACTCCTGAAAAACGAACACCACCTTCTGCCAATAAAGCCGGGAACGATCACCTCGATAGCGATTATTGGCCCACGTGCCACTACCTGGCACGTGGGAGCACGTGGAAGCGTAGGCGTTGACCCGCCATTCTACATCAATCCCCTGGAAGCGATTACAAAGCGGGCTGGTTCAGGCATAAAGGTGCGCTACGTAGAGGGCACACCGCCCGGCGATGGCGATCAGCCAGTGCCAGGTTCAGCATTGCGTAGTGGTGCTGCAGGCAGCGGCGACGAAGGGCTTTCAGCTTCCTACTATGGCGGTCGTAAAATAGTCGGGGCACCCACAGTTCAGCGGTTAGATAGCACCTCGCAGCTTAACTTTGCGGGTACGGGTAAGCCGACAGCCTTAACAGGCGACAACTTTTGTGTGCGCTGGACAGGCTCACTTACTGCGCCACAGAGTGGACGGTACCTTTTCACTATTCGTGCGTCTGGCGGCTTCCGGTTAACTATAAACGGTAAGCGCGTGATCAACCGATGGCTTGATACTGGCGGTGCCGCTGAATCCGGTGGCATCACCCTTAAGGCTGGCGAGAGCTATCCACTGCAGCTTGACTTTCAGAATAGCGGGCAACCTGGCTACATGCACTTCAACTGGGTTCCGCCGGCTTCTACAGATCAGTTTGCTGCCGCGGTGGATGCGGCCAGCAAATCCAGTCTGGCAGTTATCTTCGTTGGGTCATCAGACGAAGCGGAAGGTACCGACAGGCCATCGATGGATCTGCAAGGGTTTCAGCCGGCACTCATCGCTGCCGTTGCGGCTGCAAACCCCAATACAGTAGTTGTGATGAATAACGGTACGCCGGTGCGAATGGTAGACTGGCTACAAAAGGTGCCCGCTGTTGTGGAGGCCTGGTTCCCCGGTGAGGAGGGTGCACCCGCCCTCGCATCTATCCTCTTCGGTGACACAGATCCGTCTGGCCGACTTCCGGTTACCCTGGGGGCTCACCGACGTGACTATCCCGACTACGGTAACTATCCAGGTGAAAGCGGCCAGGTTCACTACTCTGAGGGCATCTTTGTGGGTTATCGCTGGTTCGATAAGCGCAACATCACTCCTCTGTTTCCCTTTGGCTTTGGGCTTTCGTATACCACATTCAGGTTTGCACACCTGCACCTTAGCAGTTCCCGGTTTTCGGCGCATGGTACCGTTACTGCGACTGTAGATGTAACCAATACTGGCCAGCGCAGCGGTGCCGAGGTCGTACAGTTATATCTTAAGGACCCGCACCCTAAGGTGAGCCGGGCAGTACGTGAGCTCAAGGGCTTCGTGCGCCTGCAGATAAACCCAGGCCAAACGGCCATGGCCAAGTTCAACATAGATGCGCGCGATTTCGCTTACTGCGATGTGCCGCACAAGGAGTGGCGGGCGTACAGTGGCACCTATCTGGTGCAAATGGGTGCTTCTTCGCGCGACATAAGGCTGAGCGCACCCCTTACCCTTACTTCAACGTATACGCGTACAATTAAAGGAATGGGCCTAAAGGACCCTTACCTGCCAAAACCGTCGCTCTCTACGGGGAAACGAGTCACTGCATCATCGGTAAAACATGACAACATTCCTGAGTATGCCGTCGACGGTGATCCCTCATCGCGGTGGGAGTCCCAGTGGTCCGATCCACAGTGGATTGATGTTGACCTCGGCAAGGAAGTGGCTGTGAACCGCGTAATGCTTAGCTGGGAGGCGGCATTTGGCAGGAGCTTTGATATACAGGTAAGCCGGGACAATCTCCATTGGACTACTGTTTACAGCACTACAACCGGAACCGGCGGGTTGCAGACCCTTGCGTTTCCAACCGTGACGGCCAGGTGGGTGCGAATGTACGGCATTACACGTGGAACACAGTACGGCTATTCGCTCTACAGCTTCGATGTGTATGGCCCTGGTAAGCGCGGGTAGAGATTGCTAAACCATGGCAGGCGGTACTGCTCATCGACCTCCTGCCGTGCGTGGTGTCGAGAATAAGCGGGAGCGACGGTCCAGGGGTTTGGTCTGCCTCATGAGCGGCGCTTTCCAGTATGGCAGGAAGCGCCGTCTACAGCGAAACGATGCAGGTAGTTTGTTGGGCAGGCAAAGGGCTGCGTGTTCGCGAGGCTGGGTTATGGCTTGTATGGACCGGTAGAACATTTCACTGGTGAATACCGTAGGTTTCAGGCAGCAGGTGGGGCAGGCGAAGAGCTTGCAGGTAGACGGTGTGAAAAAATACCCGGGGTGTAATCACCTTCATAATTACACTCCGGGCCAAAAGATAGAGTGACCATACTCGTATACCGATCAATGCACCTATCCACTGGCTGCAAAGCGGAGCGGCCACTCTACTTTGCAGCTTCCGCACATCCTGTTCGTCTGTTACGCGCTGGCAGCCGCTCTGCTAGACGAACGTCGCTTTCGGGAGTAGTAGCCCACACCACCCATACCTAGCATTCCCAGCATCGAGAATGCGGTGGGAGCTTCTGGCACTGGGGGTGGCGCGTTCCCAACTGTCACTTGTCCATTGCTGTAGCTGAAACTCAAGCCGTTGATGTTGCTGGTGTAGCTGCTAAAGGCGTTGTTACCCGTGTATGAGTTAGCTAGCAGAAATTGATAGGAGTTGTTTTGCGTAGGCAAGTAGCCATTGAGAAAGTCCAGCGATAATGTGCCGCCGGAGATGTTGGCGCTACCGCTTACGTTTGTGGTAAATCCTCCCTGCCCAAGTTGCATGGATTCACCTTCTGCATGCTGGCCGTTGTAAGGTGTTGGCTTAACCCCATAGGTCGCTCCCTCATTTACAAGTAAGCCTTGGCAACCACTGGATGCGTCGATAAGATAACGTGAGGCATAACCAGCCAATGGATTGGCTGAGGTTATTAGGTTTAAACCCTCGCCATCATTTTGAAGCTCGGCGGTTGTAACTATATATCGAATGTGCCAGGCAGGTACGTCGTCATCGTAATTTAATAGTGACTCTGTCACCCCACTAGCCGATCTGGATATCATTCCTGCGTCGTTGGCCTTAAGGACGGAGTTATTTGGCTTGAACTGTGGTGATCCGACATTGGCTGTTTCACCGATATTGACAGTATTGACGTGTTTCGCTATGGCAGCTATAATGTCAACGGGCTTATTGGAGTAGGTTGTGCTCGTCAAGGCATCGCTGTGCCCTATTGTATATGTTAAGGGTGCGCTCAAGGTATCGCGTCGATCCACTGATGTGTCAGCAAATACAACTGGTACATTAATGTAACGATCATGGGTAATACTGATGTCGTCGAATTCGTTTTTTATTTGACTCCCGTGCCCCAGCAGCAAGTAACCGCCCCTGCCGTTGGAGTAAGCACTGGTGAGCGGCACCAACATTAAGTCAATTGGGGAATGGATCCTATTGCTCATGCTCCGACTAGGAGTGGTTGAAGTAAAGATCGCTAGATTACCCAAATTGCTGCTAGCTGACCTAACGACTTCTGAATGGTTAAGTTGGAATGTACGGGTCGTGCTAGTGTAGACGGAATTCATGTTATTACAATCCCCTGAACTATACATATCATCCACTGAACAAGTGTGGTTGGACGCGACTACCGCACCATCGTGCGGTTGCATTAACCTAGAGGACCGCCTTTGGGAGGCTGGAGAATGATATCTGCATCCTGTGCCTTCACCCAACATGGGGTTGGCAGAAGCCGGCATACCCAAAAGGAAAACGGCCACTAATAAGATGGCTACGGTATCAATTGTGTTGAGAAATTGCAGTTGCGGCCTGTCGGCGCTCTCTGCATGCCGTTGGGGTTTCGACGGACTCAAATAGACTTTTTGATCGATCATTGATATTTCGACTGTAGGTGCCAAGGATTGCATTTAATACGTCGCGACCTCCTTTATTATTGAGCCGGACAAAGAGTTGAAACCTTAATGTCCTATCGTCCCGGCTGACTATTGGAATGAAATTGCTTAACGTAAACAACGTCAGTGAATCGTCCTACGCTATCGGCCTTTTCTTTCCACTGTTAAAAAGAGACTGTAATCATGTGGTCACATTGCCAGTGACATACCGTTTTTATGAGCGTATTGCGAATTACTTTAGCGGCAAATACGCTCAAATTCTGATTGAACTACTTAAGGAGGTTGCGCCTATTATTTGGAGCGTTAAGCGTCAAACAGTTACCAGTGGCGCAGTTAGGTAGATTTGCAGATTTGTAGGCTAGCCGTTGGTATGAGCTGCTAACTTGCATTGGCAGGTTACAGCGTCGCCTGTTTGTCAGAATAGTTACCACGTAGCGCATGCAGGTAG
>JAJZFK010000051.1 GCA_021805405.1 bacterium | reverse complement strand
CAGTCTCCGCGTCTGCACTCCCTCCTTCAACGAGCGTAGCGAGTGCCCGGAGGAGGGGTGGCCCATAGGGCCGGGGAGGAGTCTCTTCGCCGTAAGTGCCATCGCCAACGTGGTGAAGAGCATTGAGCGTTTGCTGAGACTCCTCCCCCGACGCTTCCGCGTCGACCCCTCCTCCGGGCGCGCCATTGGCGCTGAAGGAGGGAGTGGGAGAAGATGGCGCTGCTGCTTTGTGGTTGCAACGACGCACTCACTGTGCAGTTTCCGCGTCTGCACTCCCTCCTTCAATGAGCGTAGCGAGTGCCCGGAGGAGGGGTGGTCTAGCAGGGCCTGGGAGGAGTCTCATCACCGTGAGCGCCATCGCAAAGCTGGTGAAGAGCATCGGGGGCGAGACGCCCCCGCTCCCAGGGCAGAGCGCACTACCGCTAAGAAAGCGAAACTACAAAGCGGTATCGCAATCTGCACCTCCTCCTTCATAGCCATTAACATGCTGTAGAACCTGCATCACTATGCGACGACTATGCTTTTCCATGGGCACCGTACCGCAACCCGTCAACGATAAGATCCACCATACGCCTTGCAAGCGAGAAATCCGTTCCATTAGCAGACATGCAAAGGTTTGCAACAGTTCGCAACAGGTCGTTTGCATCTACGTCAGAACGCACGGCACCCGCCAATACCGCGGTATCAAGTAATTTTTGAAGTACAGGCTCTAGCCGACTTTGAAAGTAGCCATGCAAGGTGGCGTATGCGGGATCACCAGAGTGCAGGGCAGGCGCAAGCCCGCGCTTTGCCGCTATAAAATCAGTGTAGCGCTGAAGCCACGCTGCAAGTGCATCCGCTGGGTTGAGGGTCTCCATCAATGCGGGGGCGGCATCTGCGCATGCGTCTACCTCCCTCCGGAAAACTGCCGCGATTAGGTCGGCACGTTGTGGGAAATGTCGGTATAACGTCCCAATTCCAACGCCGGCAGTTTCGACAATTTCTCGTACTGGTGCGTCCACACCCGAGATTGAAAAGACCGCGAGTGCAGCAGCCAGCAGCGCATCCGTGTTCCGCTTGGCATCAGAACGTATAGGGCGCCGCAAGCTATCGCTGCTAGCCTGCAATGCCTCATTTTCTTCGTTTTCTCCACTCACTTTAGAACCCCCTTGACAAACGGAACGTTGTTCCGTATAATACGGTACGTGGTTCCGGATTATAGAGTTTACCATAGACGCAGTGCTACACACTGTGCAGATTTAGGAAAGGGACGATTATGACCTCAACAACTCCAAAGGTTTGGTTCATTACGGGTGCATCCCGAGGGTTCGGACGGGTATGGACGGAGGCTGCACTGGAACGTGGCGATAAGGTGGCGGCGACTGCGCGGAACGTGGAAGCACTTGCAGACCTCGTAGCAAAATATGGCAGCAATGTCTTGACGATACAGTTAGATGTCACCAATGAAGAGCAGGTGAGGGCGGCCATCGATACTGCGCACGCCCATTTTGGCAGGCTCGATGTTGTCATGAATAACGCAGGCTACTCACTAATTGCCACAATTGAAGAGGCCAGTGCAGAAGAGGTGCGCGCATTATATGAGACGAACATAATAGGTACCACCTCTGTTATTAAGGCTGCTCTACCCAAGTTACGTGCTCAGGGTGCGGGGCACATTGTTGGCATCTCAAGCGGTCTGGGACACTTCACCATACCGTTCATCGGTTACTATTGCTCGTCTAAGTGGGCCTTTGAGGCGATTCACGAATGCCTGGCTGCGGAGATAAAACCCTTCGGTATTAATGTTACCATTGTAGAGCCAGGAGCATACGCGACGGAATTTGGCAGCCCAGAATCTCGAAAACAAGCCTGTGAGATGGAAGTTTACAACGACCTTCGCAAGCACGTCTTTCACGGCCTGCAATCCATAAAGCGCGGCGATCCCAAGGCCACGCCAAACGCCATCTTTGCCATTGTGGATTCTCCAAATCCTCCGTTGCGGCTCTTCCTCGGCAGTCAGAACCTGCCGCGCACTCGCGAAGCTTACGCAGCTCGCATCGCCCTGTGGGAAGAGTGGGCAGACGTGGCTGACGCTGCACAGGGCAACTAGCGATGGCACCAACCGGGCTGTAAGAGTACTCGAACTGTCACTTACTGTGCTAAACGGCATATGCTATGGTGGGCCTGCGGTTGACTAACACGCCGCTGGCAAGCCTGCACCGTACTTGGGCATCGCAAGCAGCGTCCCCGCGATGCCCAAGTACAACTACATCGCTTTAATAAACAGAGTTACGATCCGTGTGCAGGCACGCCCTTGCCATCACGACAATTCCGCAGTTTAGCCCACCACCACTTCCAGGTTGCCCAGCACAAATTGAACATGAAGATGCAGCCAATCGTACCATGCCTGCATTCCCTCGCCAGAGCGCGACGACACTTCTATAATCTCGGCACGCGGCGCCACCTTAAGTATATGTCGATGCATAAGCTCTAAATCTACTCCGAGCACCTCGGCAATATCCACTTTTGTAATGAGAACGATGGAAGCCTTGCTGAATGCCGCAGGGTACTTTAGCGGCTTGTCCTCGCCTTCTGTTACGGAGAGGAGCGCAACCCTGGCCCCTTCCCCCAGATCGAATGCTGCGGGACACACCAGGTTGCCCACGTTCTCAATAAACAGAATATCAAGGTCATCCAGGCCAATTTCCTCAATGCCACTGGCGGTCATCTGCGCGTCGAGATGACACACTTCACCCGTAACAATCTGCACAACGGGCGAGCCACACCTGTTTAGCCGTACCGCGTCATTGTCGGTCTGAAGATCCCCTACTACAACTGCCATCGACCATTTTGCTGAACAGTCGGTGAGCGTGCGCTCAAGTAGCGCTGTCTTTCCAGAACCTGGGGAGGACAGTAGGTTAATGGCAAAGACACCGGCGTCCGCGAGCCTCCTTCGGGTCATTGCGGCAATCTTGTCATTTCGACCAAGAATTGCGTCGCCCACAACGATTACCTTATGTGATGCACTCATCGAGGGTCTCTCCAATTTCCAGGTCGAGTTCCAGCAGCCTTAGCTCCTGTCCCGCCACAATTGAGGGGAGTTCCGCACCGCAAATAGGGCAGAGGTCCCCGGGGTGTTCACCATCCCAGCTGCGTCCGCATCGGTCGCAATGCAATGTAAGGGGTACGCGTACAATCTCTAGCACGGCCCCTTCCGCAAGAGTGCCCAATGAAAGACTTCCAAATGCAAACTGAAGTGCCTCTGGCACGACGCCGGAGAGAACACCAATCTGCAGCGAGATGCGGTTGATTCGTTGTGCGCCCTGCAGCACAACCTCCCTATCCGCAATTTCTAACATCTCCTCAACTATGGAGGCTTCATGCATGTCTGGTATCTCCGTCTAGCATATTCGGGGAAGTTGCTCACCGCTTAACATGTCCACGATACGCTCGGTGCCAAACCTGCCTCTCAGCGAAACTCTGCCCATACCACGACCGGTTACGGTACCCGCGATAGCTGCACCAGAACTAACTGGATGAGATGACAGGATATGCTGGGCGGTGTTTGCCTGTGCGGCGGGCAAAATGACAAGAAACCTGCCCTCGTTGGCAACGAAGAGCGGGTCGAATCCTAGCAATTCGCAGGTAGCCCTCACCGCTTCTGTAACCTGCAGTTTCCCCTCTTCAAGCTGAATGTGCACCCCTGCCTGTTCCGCGACTTCTACCACTGCGCTAGCAAGTCCACCTCGCGTAAGGTCGCGCATGCAATGGATATCCAGCCCAGCAGCGAGCAGCGCAATAACAGGGGCAACAACGGGCGCACAGTCACTCACCACATCGCACTCATCTACCAGCCCTTCGCGGGCTGCCATGATCGCGATACCATGCCTGCCGAGGTCGCCAGAAACAATGACGGCATCACCTGGCTGAACCATGGAAGGGCCAATAACCGCGTCATGCTCCAGCACGCCCACGCCGGTAGTGTTTACAAACACACCATCGCCGTGCCCTCGCTCCACCACCTTTGTATCGCCGGTTACAATCGCAACACCTGCCCGCTGGGCACAATCGCGCATTTCGGCTGCTATTCGATGAAGCGTGCTGATCTCAGTCCCTTCCTCCAGGATGAACCCGGCACTCAACCAAAGAGGTCGTGCACCGCCCATGGCGAGATCGTTCACCGTGCCATTAACGGCGAGGCTTGCAATGCTTCCACCAGAAAAGAACAGGGGATGCACTACATAGGAGTCTGTGGTCATGGCGATGCGACTGCATGATGCTGGCAGCGACAACAGAGCTGAATCGTGCCGAGTGAGCAGTGCGGGGTTCGCCCATGTACTGGTAAACACCTCGTCTATGAGGCGCTGCATTTTCCTGCCGCCGCCGCCGTGCGCCATCTGCACCACAGTCTCCGTGTAATACGATGGAACGGGGCATCCCTGCAGAATATCTGGTTTCATCTACTTGGTCTCCCTAGCATATCTGCGATAGCGGTAGTACGCTGCACATGCACCCTCACCTGATACCATCGTGGCTCCCAGCGGATGTTCTGGGGTGCAGCGCGTACCAAATACCGGACAGTCTGGAGGGTTAACAAGCCCTTGCAGAACTAGCCCGCTACGACATTCGGGGTCCTCTTCCGCGACTGTATCGCGTACGTCAAAGCGTACCTCTGCATCAAACTGCTGAAACTCAGGTCGCAGCCTCAGTCCACTCGCTGGTATGTTACCCACGCCGCGCCAGGTGCGATTGGTTACCTGAAACACTTCTGCAACCATCTGTTGGGCTGGCACATTACCCTCATCCTTAACGGCCCGTATGTAGGCGTTCTCCACCTCAAACCTACGTTCCTCAAGCTGCTTGACGCACATATAGACACCATGAAGGAGGTCGATTGGCTCAAAGCCGGTAACCACTACGGGAATCTTGTAGCGTTGTGCGATAGGCAGATACTCGCTTGTACCCATTATCGAACAGACGTGCCCGGCGGCGAGAAACCCCTGTACACGGCAGCGCGGCGATGAAAGGATGGCTTCCATGGCAGGTGGCACAAGCACGTGGGATACAAGCATGGAGAAGTTGGGAACCTCCTGCCT
>JAJZFK010000350.1 GCA_021805405.1 bacterium | reverse complement strand
TTGCGCCAGCGTGAAGGTACGGGAAGTCGCGGCACGACTGGGGCCGATCCTCATACACGGAGCACCGATTATCCTGAAGAAGAAATGGACAGGGTATCGAATTGAGATGACTTGTTCCATCTGGTGCTGTATTTACGTATTTGTGCAAGACTTCCCGGGGGAGAATTCCCAGCCGATGCGCCAGTCTCTTTATATCTTTGTCATCCACGACAACCTGCAAAAATCGGCAGCAGCGTCCACATGCACGACAGTCGAGCTGCTTCCAAACTTCATCGGTTGTGGCCGCCACTTTTTCGTCCAGCGCACTGGTGCTCATGTCTAAATCGCGGACGACGAAGTTCCGGAACCGCAAATCCTCGGCCTCGTTGTTTCGCGCATATCTTTCAATAAGCTTGATGTCCCGGATTATTGTCGTGGGGCCAGGTTCACTTGTCAATATATCACCCACTTACGAGTCGTTTCGTTCTGCGCGCTACCTCAACCTACTAACCCGATTTTATGTAAACGGATAACCAAGTGCTAAATCGTTACTAGCAGTCACCAAAGTGGACCTTATTGCACAAGGAGGCCCTTCACTACGTAAACAAGATCGGCAGGTACACCGCCTTTAGCTGCCGAGGAACAAGCGTACTTAGTCGCGACAAATTCGCCGAAGTACCTAAATTGGGAGCGAATGCCTTCATCGCGATGTCGCATATCGCCCCCAGCTGTGCCGAGTACTAGCGCAATTACCACGTTCACATTCTTAGGTATTAGTGTATAATCTAGGCCACTGTTTATATGATTATACACCTCTAATCATCCCATGGGTGCCAAAAGCATCATCCGTGCTATGGCATGTGCAGCACTCCGTTTCACATGAAGTGATCCTACGCTTCCGGGTACATAAATACCTGCTGCTTCCATTTAGTATTTTCAAAATCACTCACTTATCGAGAGTTAAAACTATGACGTTTAAATCCTGCGGTGCAGCAGGAGCTATTCGCCGGTTCAGCCATGTAGTATGGTACTGCACCGTTGCGCTCCTTACGACATCTGTAGCGGCACACGCCCAGGCAGCCTCGGCCGCCCGCCCCATAAATTCGGGGGACACTGCATGGATGTTGATCTCTGCTGCACTCGTAATGTTAATGACACCTGGCCTTGCCCTGTTTTATGGTGGCATGGTACGATCCAAGAATATCCTGAACATGTTGATGCAGAGCTTTGTAGCTCTTGGCATTGTTTCAATCGTGTGGGTGTTGTGGGGTTACTCGCTGGCGTTTGCGCCCGGCAACCCGTTTATTGGTGGTTTGCAATGGATAGGACTTCACAATGTAAGTGTAATTCCGTCATCATTGTATGCCCCTACAATTCCACATCAGCTCTACATGGTTTACCAGATGATGTTCGCAATTATCACGCCGGCGCTCATTAGCGGTGCAATAGCAGAGCGAATGAAGTTTTCGGCGTACTGCCTGTTCATGATGTTATGGTGCACGATTGTATACTGTCCTATAGCGCACTGGGTATGGGGTACCGGCGGTTGGCTCAATACTCTTGGTGCTCTGGATTTCGCCGGTGGAACCGTCGTCCACATCAGTAGCGGCGTATCGGCGCTGGTACTTGTATTGATGCTAGGTCGTCGTTCGGCGTCGGGCACGGTAGCGGAGGAAGAGCTACGCCCACACAATCTGCCCATGACGTTAACCGGAACGGCCTTGCTCTGGTTTGGCTGGTTTGGCTTTAATGCCGGTAGCGCGCTAACATCAAGTAGTCTTGCAGTTTCTGCATTCTGTACGACACATATTGCGGCTGCCGCAGCCGGATTGACCTGGATCCTCATTGAGTGGGTAAAATTCAAAAAACCTTCGGCGTTGGGCTTCGCCACTGGTGCGGTGGCAGGGCTTGTTGCCATTACGCCGGCATCTGGTTTTGTGAGTATCAATGCGGCCATTATAATTGGAATTTCCGTTTCGTTTATCTCATTTAACGCAATCAAGCTTAAGTCGCGCTTCAAATTCGATGATGCTCTGGACGTGTTTGGCGTACATGGCGTGGGTGGAATGTTTGGTGCCATTGCAACTGGCTTGTTCGCATCGGTGGCAATCAACAGCGCGGGAGCTAATGGTCTGTTTCAGGGTGGTGGTTTCACCCTTGTGCTCAAACAGCTTGCCGCGGTTGGTAGCACTGTCGCCTTTGCCGCAATAGGCACTTTTGTCATTGTGAAGGTGCTGCAGTTAACCGTAGGCATCCGCATTACGGAGGACGAAGAATCCATTGGGCTGGACGTGTCGCTCCATAGCGAGGAAGCGTACGCAATGGCAGATTAGGGTTCCGCTGCTCTCTGAATTCCTAACTTTTGGGGGCTGGGCCCTGACCCCAAACACCGAGCCGCGTAGATTGAGTTGGTGAGTCATGAGCCACAGGTCACCATAAGGAGTTTAACATTACCGTGATCACCGTACTGTGTACCGTCGGAACATCGCTGTTAGGCAACCTGAAACGGACGACCGACGAAGTCCTGAAGATGATCGAGCCCACGCAAGAAAACGCGGTTCGTATTGCGACGCGATTACGTCACATGGAGCCAACCAATCGTGAATGTGGTGCAGAAATCAACTCTACCGCCTCATTGCTTCGCACTCAAAACAGCCGCAGGCTTGAGAGGCTGGTGCTGTTCACTTCCGATACAGCCGACGGAAGGCTGGTTGGCGATATTCTGCGAAGCTACTTCATGGCTGCAGGGGATGATTTGAAATTTCGATCGGTCCAGGTCACTCCAGTAACCGACCTGAACGATGAGGATCGCGACCGGTTTCGAACTCAAGGATTGCGCACGCTTGTCCGTCTTATGACCGAGGCTCTGAAACAGGCACGGAGCCATGGAGACACCGTTCTAGTTAATGCCACAGGCGGGTATAAGGCACAAATTGCCTATGCAACCTTGTTAGGTCAGCTACTGAAGGCACCTGTGTTTTATCAGTTTGAGCGGTTTACCGATATTATCGAGATGCCTGTTATGCCCGTGGCATTCGATCTATCGTTATGGCTGGAGCATGCCGACCTGCTTAAGGCACTGGAAACCAGTGAACTAAATGACGAGGACCAGCGGGTCTCACAGTGCCCGCCGGAACTAGAGCCAATGCTGCATCGTGAGAGTGGAAGCGTTATACTCTCGGCACTTGGGACACTCTACAATGAGGCAATGTGCGAACAGTTTCGCACACACCCTACACTGCCGCCAGCCAGCATTAAACTTCCAGGTGCGAAGAAAATTACCAGCAGTAAGGGTCATCACAGACCCAAGTATATTCACGACCTGGTGGACCGACTAACCCGAGTTGATCAGGTTGAGGCCATCCATTTTGAACCTGGTCAGCCCACCCATGAAAGTCACGAGTTCAAGATCGCCGCAGAAATCTGCATGCTCAAGGTTCACGTAAAAGACGTTGCGGGTATGCAGCCCCCGTGCACTCTCGTCCTCCATACAACCGCGCGCACGAAGGCGGAACAAACAGCGCTGAGACTGTGGCTTACCGATAACATCGGTCTATAGCCCCATACCAGATGTGGTGCCAGGTCTTCGGCGCACTAACCTGTGCGGACGTACGGTATTAACGGGTATTCTTGTAGTGCCATTTGGACGCTGCTGGTCTGTTTTTACGCATTTGCCCGGTCCTCTTGGCTGCAAAAATGCGATAAGGAGACCCGAAAACATGGATCTGGTAACCTCCAGGCGTGAACATCTATGCGAAACCGATGAACTGGCCGACCTTATTGCCGCCGGTGATCCAAAACTGCGTGTAGTAGATATGCGCGGCTATGTGCGAACGCGATTACTGGAGGATGGAAGCCAGCGTGCAGACTACCTTCCAGCGCACAAGCAGTATGCGGAGGGCCATATACCGGGGGCCATATACATAGATTGGACGCGCGACATTGTCGACGTCACCGACCCTATTCCAGTACAGATCGCGCCGGTTTCGCAGCTGGTAGACGTTTTTCAGCGAGCTGGTATTGGTGACGAATACAACATAGTGGCCTATGACGACCAACCTGTTAGCCAATTTGCAACTCGGTTGTGGTGGGTCTTACGAACGCTAGGCTTTCACAAAGTTAGAGTGCTGAATGGCGGGTTGCGAAAATGGATGTACGAGAAACGGCCCATTACCGCTGAGGTTCCTGATTACCCGCCGGCACATCTAACTGCGCATCCCCGCCCTACCTTGCGCGTAACAGCCGAGGAGGTAGTTAGCCTCCTGGGCTCCGATGGCATTACGCTACTAGATGCCCGCGGTGCAGACCAGTACTACAACGAGGTGCACCGGGGCACTCGCGGCGGACACATACCTGGAGCGCGCCTGCTTCCACGTGAGTGGCTAATTACAGAAACAGGCGAGTTTCTGCCATCCGAAGAGCTTTTGCAGAAGGTAGAGCACGCAGGTGCAAACGCCGCTGATAGATGCGTGGCCTATTGCAATGGTGGCGTTGCAGCTACGGCAGTACTATTTGCTCTCTCAATGCTGCAGTACCCTAACCTTTCAAACTACGACGGTTCATGGAATGAGTGGAGTGAGCGACTGGATCTGCCAGTTAATGACCCTTCCATACGCTAGGCAAACATGCGAGTCGCATTTCTTTTGGGCACGACCGCTCACAGTGTAACCGTCACGGCACCGCCATGGTATGCCACATTCCGGTCGGTATTACCCTGGGAGATTCCCGTTCCTCGCCCGGCAGTAACCAATACAACATGGAACGTTCTGGCGGCTTTCATGCCAGGAAAGTGACCCTGTCTTGCACCAATTGTTAGTTGGTGCAAGTGGTCGTCCCAGTGCAATTCGATGGTACTGTAAACCCCATGCTCATAGTCGTAACCATCGCCCTCGTCTTCATATAGGCGAAACCTGCCGTTATCACCTGGGTAAACACGAATCTCCAGGGGGTCGTCGTCCGTTTCGGTGTTCGGTACCGTTGCCCCAATGGGCAGTATCGAGCCGGCTCTCACGAATAATGGCATGCTGTCTAGAGGTGCTTTTACCGTAACAGTTGTTCCACCGCGTTGATGCTCACCAGTCCAGAAGTCATACCAGGT
>JAJZFK010000204.1 GCA_021805405.1 bacterium | reverse complement strand
GCCGCTATGCCAGCACAACCACAAAGCGCAATCGTCATCTGCACTCCCTCCTTCAACGAGCGTAGCGAGTGCCCGGAGGAGGGGTGGCACGTAGGGCCGGGAAGCGATCGTTACCTCAAACACTGTTTGCCAGCTATCCGCCTTTTAATTGAGTTACCACAAGAATAACAGACAGTACGGTAAGGACGATGATGGTTGCCCAGGCTACTGTATTGTAAGATTTCGAGTTTATGAAGTCACCCATCAATCGCCGCTTATTTACAAGCAGTTGCATTAACACGAGGATAATTGGCAGTAGCATGCCGCCGACTATGTTTGGCAGAATGATCAGCATTCCAAGCGAGTCTGGCCGCCTTCCCCATATCATTACCGTTGCAGCTGCGCCAGCCATTAGCAATGTAAGCACTAGAGTGAAAATGGGAGCCTCGCGGGCGCGTTTACCCAATGTGCTCTCCCACCCCAGCGACTCCGTGATCGCATATGCAGTTGAAACAGGAACTGTAATGGCACCAAATACCGAAGCGTTAAAGAGACCCAGTGCAAAGAGGATGGCGGCCATTTTGCCCGCTAAAGGCTTGAGAGCGAGTGCTATGGTACCCGCGTCGTTGATGTCAACCACATTAGGGTTATGTATGTATATTGGGTAGAGTGTGGCGCCGCAAGCCACTATAATGAAAAACGCGATGAAGTTCGTAAAAAACGCACCAAACAACACATCTATGCGCGTGATTCTATACTGGCTGGGTCGTATGCCTTTGTCGCGAACAGAAGATTGAATGTAGAACTGACCCCACGGCGTTATTGTTGTACCTACCACGTTGATGATCATAAATATGTAATCGTGGTTGACGGTGATGTGCCCGGGATAGAAGAGGCGCAGCATTACGTGGGGCCATTGAGGATGTGAAAGAATTGCAGCACCAATGTACGTGAGATAGAGAAAAGAAGCGTAAAGCAGGACCTTTTCAACGCGCTTATAGCTACCTCGCGTAACAAGGTACCACACTACCAATGCAACCAGGGGCACGATCACCAGGCGACCAACCGAACTGGAGTTGAACATCTCAATCGCTGCCGTAATCCCGGCGAACTCCGATACAGTGGTCGCAAAATTGGCGATAAACAGCACAACCATCGCAAACAGGGAGACCTTTACGCCGTACTCTTCGCGAATAAGGTCTGCGAGGCCCTTACCGGTGACAGCCGCCATTCGGGCACAGATTTCCTGGCAAACACCCAGACTGATGGTTGACAGAACGAGTATCCAGAGCAAGCCATAGCGATATTGCACTCCAGCCTGGGAGTAACCAAGAATCCCGCCGGCATCGTTGTCGGCATTCGCTGCTATTATTCCTGGGCCCACAATGAGCGCGAGCATCTTTAGTCGCGCCGCAAGCGGCCGGTTTATTGCTGATTTTTCCGCTTTCAGGTTGGTGCCTCACTGCTTGTTTAAACCCAACTTCCGGGTGACATGACACCTCGGTTTCATCCCACATCGTCAACGTCATCCTTTGCCAGCCTACTTCGTGGCGGGCGACCAAACTCCTTGCGTATTATCGGTGCCACCTGCCGCACCATGCGTAAGATTAATGGGGTTGGTAAGATCGCTGTTCACCACCCATAAGTCATGTTTATCGTCTGCACGCCTCACCTCAAACAGTATTCGGTCCCCGTTCGGTGACCAAACAGGATGTGTGGGCGCACCCTGCTGAGAAACTGGAATGGAACCCGGTGGTACCTGCTGCCCGTTGAATCCTAGTGGATGTGTGGGTATCGGCAGAAGGTAGATTCCCATTGGTTTCCTGTCTCCATTTTTTTCAAGGATATATCCCTCCATGGCAATTTGCTTGCCGTCTGGAGACCATGCAATGCGACGTGGCATAAGAGTGTCACCAACAGAAATGTAAAGTGGTGTCTCCTTTGGCCGTCCCTTGTGGCTGAAATCCCAAAGAGAGATGCCACCAGTGTAGACTTCCTTGCCAGTAACAGGATTTTTTACCATACGCTCAGCGAAGGAAACCATTAGTTCAGTGCCATGAGGCTGCCATGAAATGTCAGCAAACCGGCCAAAATCCAGAACGTATCCATGATCTGCACTCGCTGGCAGCGCTCTCGCCATTTCAGTATCACCAGTCAGGCCCGGTATATCTGTGTTTCCCTGAGTACTAAGTTGCTGCACACCTGCAATACCAGTACCGTCGGCAGCCCACTCAGCCTTTATGTACGGCCCAACTGGATTAAGCGATTGCATGCCATTGGAATCTGGCTGGTTACTCGCTATTGGCGCCGGTAGAAGTTGCACAACATTGTTGCCGTTAGTCAGTACTGTTTTAATGAAACCTTGTGTAATAAATGCAACGTGCCTGCCATCTGGACTGCAGACAGGATCATCCTTTCGGAACATACCGTACGTCAGTTGAACCGGCTGTCCGGCACCAAGAATATACAGTTGCGTGCGATTGGCGTCGTGCAAATTACTCGCATATATCACGTGGTGCCCACCCATAGTCCAGGTTGGCGAGTCCTTTTGTGACTTGTCGGATCCCTGCGTAAGCATGCGAAGATCTGTACCGTCTGCCTTCACAGAGCAGAGATTGGTGTTTCCAGATTTGTCCTGTTGAATAAATGCAACACGGTTAGCTGTGTCAAAAGTTACACCGTCTACCAGACCAGTTCGACCCGCCCTGGAGATGAAGTAGAAATACCCAATTAAGATGAGCGCCAGCAATAAAACTATTAGTAGCCGAATTTGGCGACGCTGCTTTTCGCGTTGCCACCAGCCGTATCCTGGTGTTTCGGGCGGAGTACTCGTGGATGTCATCGGTGAATTCCTGAATAATTGACGTTAGTGCTTCTAGATACGGGCACGGCCAGCCCTTAATGCCTATCCATTAGCTGGATATGAAAAAAAATTCCTTTGGAAGGTTAGCATTTTAGCAGGGGTTTCGTCAAGCGGGCAAGCAATAATCAAAGAGCCGACGCACCTTACCAGTCGAGAGGTGCATTGGGTAAGTTATGTCTAACAACACATGCACATCTGGGGAATCCATCTGTGTAGGAGTTATCGCAGTGTGCATTGGGTAGGTTATAATTAATAAAGCGTACACGCCATTGAATTTATATTCGGTACTCGGGGCAGGGTGGTCATTACGTGGTTTAGTAATAGCGGAAACTATTTTACGTTAATCCTTGAAGTATGCGCAGTTCCGTGGCAGCTATGAGAAACTTATAGGCCAACACGCATAACACGCACCTCGCCAACAATAATAACCCTAACGTGAAGGGCTAAGACCGGCAACTGAAGGCTACTGCTGACGAGTAGAGAGTCGGAACTCTGATGTCGTCCCTGATTCATCTACAGGTTTAGCGACAGTGTCATGCCACTCCTTCGCTTTAAGCGATGCCTTATGTGCGTTATCATATTTCTGTTGTACACTATCATAATTTGGGATATCTGTTGCCTCCGAAGCACCGTCCTCAAATTGATGGGCTATTGCAGCTGCGAATACTGCGGCAATGCCGGTAACAAAATAGAATACCGACCTAAGTGATCCATATGCGAACAGAAGCACAAAGGCCTGCCAGAGAAAGAAAATACCGCCGGCGGCAAAGTAAACTCGTCGTGCTAGCACACTGTTTGGCTGAATGGTTTCGGTTAACCCTGCAAAAATAGCCATTACCCCCACGAGGAGAAGCACACTCTCCCACAACGCATGGCCCCAAGTGTAACGCATAAGCGATGGCAGTGCAGCAGTTGCTACTCTTAATCCACCACGAAAAGTGAACATCCCCACGGAAAAGCAGAGAGTAATCACAAGGAATCTTCTAAGTAGGGATGCAAACATTGCAAGCACCAGAACAAACAACACGACTGATAACGCAGTAGATCGATCACTTAACCATTGCAATACCGGCTGTTCAAGCAAAAACGTAACAAGCGCAGTAAAGAACGCCGTCAGCCCAAGCGCCGTACGACGAAAAATGGCATTATTTAAAATTGCAATGTTCACGGATGTGCACCTCAGCACGCGATGCTAGACATCGGCTTCGCGGGAGATCATTCTGCCACTGTTATCGGTATGCTTGCGATTTGTCCTTGTACAAAACACAACTAAATTGAAAACTCATACTATTATTACGACGCGTTCATTGCGCCAAATGTTATCGATTACCACACTGAAATCGAATTGTGAATAATTCAAGGTAACGATTAGCACTAATTTCAACAATTATATACCGATATATTTACTGTGTCAATACAACCACAGTTGAAATGCCTAAACACCATTGTTGCAAATATCGTGCCGTCGCCCCTGGTAAGACTGTCATTCCACAGATATTACAGCAAATAAACAGAAACCCGGTAAAAATAATAGGTGATGTTGGCTATCATATATACGTGCGGGCGACTAACCGCCCGATCCTAAACTGGAAAAGGACTCATTCTCGATGAACTCATCGGTCCTTGCGGGTGCCGCAAGCGCACCTGCGAAACTGGCAATGCCGGTTACGGCAGACTCGCAGTTGCAGCGCCCAAACGAGCATTGCTCATTTGTGATATTTGGTGCATCAGGTGACCTTACCAGGCGCAAGCTAATCCCGGCGCTTTACAACCTTGCCTGCGCCGGTCTCCTACCGGAAGGCTTTCACGTCTATGGCTTCGCAGTAACACCCATGGACGATGAAGGGTTTCGAGAGGCTATGGGGCAGGCGATCCGGGAATCGCACGAGGCCACCTCGTTTGACCCACGCGTGTGGAACCAGTTTGCAAAGGGTCTGCATTACATAACGGCTGATTTTCTCTCGCCGGAAGGCTACCAGCAACTTCTGCAGCGGCTTACAACCGCCGAACAGGCCTCCAATGCGCCAGCCAATCGCCTGTTTTACCTGGCTACACAACCCAGTTTCTATGCCGATATAGTAGAACGGCTTGGAAGTAGCGGGCTCGCGAATAAAACACCAACCGGCCCAAATTGGACCCGTTGCATTATTGAAAAGCCATTTGGTCATGATCTGCCATCTGCGAGTGCGCTTAACTCCAGCATTCACGAAGTCTTCCTTGAGGACCAGATCTATCGTATTG
>JAJZFK010000040.1 GCA_021805405.1 bacterium | reverse complement strand
AGATTACTATTCCAACTGACTTGCAGCAGTCGCTTCCTTCTCTGCTGCCGCTCTTAAGGCGGGCAATGGCACGGGATAAGGCGGAGAGGTTCATTAACGCCCAGCAGTTCCTTGGAGCACTCGCACCAGTTGAGGAAGATATTCACCTGGCAGGAGCTACCACGGTTATTAGGCCACCTGTTGTAGAAGACGACAGTGCCTGCTCAATGCCTGGTACGGTGGCTACGCGACCGATAGACCGCAGAACCGGGTTGCCAGCGAATCTGGCGGTGAGCGGAGATCGCATTCTGTCACCAGCAATCGCACGTACATCAGCGGCGGTCCCCGCGATTGACGTTTCAACTGCGCCAGTGCGATTTCAACTAGCACCCAATTCTATAAATTTTGGAAGTATACGGTGCGGACAGACAAAACTTGCCCGCATACGGGTAACGGTGAGTGGCAACCGCCTAACCGCTCCTATCGACGTAACATCTAGTGATGAGTCGATCGTGGTAACTCCGACGGTATTTGAGGAGACTAACCAGACGCTGACCGTGCAGTGCACGGGACCGAGTGAACAGGGGCTTGGCAATCGGGCTCACAATATTACTATCCGCAGTCAACAGGGCCACGTAGAGCTGCCCGTTACTTTTAACGTGGCGCCTGAACGACCCCGGTTTGGTGACGTGGCATTGTGGTACTTGCCGGCTTTAGTTCTAGCCATACTGCCTACCGTGGCGGTGGTGCTTGGTAGCCCAGCACTTGGCGTAAAGGAGACGGGAACCTTAGCACCGTCCGCTGCTGCGCTGGGTCTGTTTTTTGGAATCATGTTATGTACAATTTGCATAGGAATAGGTACTGGTCTCACCGAGCGCGTTGTTGCTGGTTCTGCAGGCGCCATGATGGGAGGCGTGCTTACAACGATGCAGTTGCTGGTAGACAGTGCCCCGCGCCATCATCCGTCGCTCGTAAGCGGGCTGCACGCCAGTTACTGGATCCTTGGTGTAGCTGCAGGCTTCCTGTTTCTACAGTTCATAACCTACCGCTGGCACATACTGTGGCGTTTGTTCTACCTGGGTTTTGCTTTTATGGCCAACGGCGCAATGCTTGCTATGGTCTATCGTCATCATATCTAACCTCCATCATGCGTGGTTTACTGATGAACATAAAGTTTGAATACGAGGACACCACACGCCGCAGAAAGCACCAGAAAAAAGAGGTACGCAACGACCTGAGGTCGTCGTAAGTCACTCTTTTTCTTTACCTTACAGATCGGACACTGTTCTTGTTCGCGTGGTAACTCAACTCCGCAACCCCTGCAATTCCGCGTGTTACTCTTCGTCGCCATAGATTTCTGTCTCGTCCAGGTATGCACGTTGAATAGCAGCCCTTGCTGAGGCTTCTACAAACCCGGAAATTGCCTCTTCCTGGCGTAGTGCACAAACCTGTTTCTTTAGTTCTTTAATTTTCGAGCGATATTCGGCCTTGTTTTGGAGACTGTCCTCAGTTAGCTCCAGAGCCATAAAATGCTGAAGTCTCTGCTCAAGTGCAGCTCTCAAAAGCCGCCACTCACGCGCTCTCAAATTCTCACCAAGCGCGTCCTCAACAACCTCTTCTTCGTCTCTAATGTAACGACTACGTTCCTCCATCACTCACCGACCTCCCTGTAAAAGTCAAGAGTAAACATATTCTATATAAACACTACCTTCTTTTTGGTCTGTGTCGTTCTATAATAGATGAGTAATTTGTTAGCCCTCATTACAAACCATAGAATCGTTTCTACGGTGTTACGTCAAAATCGGCAACAAAAAGAAGAGGAGCGCTTATATGATGTGCGACTGGCGCGGTGTTTTTCCAGCGGTTACAACGCAGTTTACAGATGATTTTCGCGTAGACATTTCCGCGACACTAAAGCACATTGATGCTATGTTGTCAGCAGGCATCCACGGGCTGGTGATGCTTGGAACTGTAGGTGAGAACTGTTCGCTGGAGCATCGTGAAAAACTCGATCTACTAAACGCCGTTTGCCAACACATATCGGGTAAGGTTCCAGTCCTAACGGGCGTCGCTGAATATACCACCCACCTTGCCTGCAGATTCGCTAATGGCGCAGCCTCAGCGGGAGTGGACGGGCTCATGGTCCTTCCTGCAATGGTTTACAAGAGTGATGCCCGCGAAACCATTGCCCACTACCGTACAGTTGCACGAAGTGTATCCCTGCCGATTATGTGCTATAACAACCCGATTTCATACTCGGTGGACATTACACCTGAAATGTTTGCGGAGTTGGCCGACGAGCACAACCTTGTTGCCATAAAAGAGTCATCTGAGGATGTGCGCAGGATAACGGATATCAAAAACCTGTTGGGCAACCGCTTTCGTCTGTTTGCCGGCGTTGATGACCTCTTCCTGGAGTGCATGTTATTAGGAACGGAGGGCTGGATCTCTGGCCTGGTGAACGCCTTTCCTGCAGAAAATCGTGCTCTTTGGGATATGGTAACCGCTGGTGACTGGAGTAGTGCAGTCGAACTGTACCGCTGGTATACTCCGCTTCTGCATCTGGATACGCACGTAAAACTCGTTCAGTACATCAAGCTCGCAATGGCGGAATGCGGTCTCGGTACCGAGACGGTACGACCACCACGCCTTCCGCTAACTGGAACTGAGCGCGACGAGATCCTTGGAATTATTCGTGCTGCTATAGCCACTCGACCGGTTGGGAAGGCCTGATATGGCAGCCGGCGAAATACGCAAAGTGCTTGTTGTCGACTCACACACAGGTGGCGAGCCTACTCGTGTTGTACTGGCGGGGGGGCCCACGCTAAACGGCGATTCGCTTGCAGAAAAGCGCGAAGACTTTCGTCAAACTCAGGATAGATTCAGGGCATCGATTATTAACGAACCTCGTGGAAGCGACATAATCGTTGGCGCGCTGGTGCTTGCCCCAGTCAACCGCGAAAGTACAGCATCAGTAATATTCTTCAACAACGTTGGCGTGCTCAATATGTGTGGACACGGAACTATCGGACTGGTGCGGACTCTCGCGTACATTGGCTCAATAAAACCCGGATCCCACAAAATTGATACCCCTGTTGGCACAGTAGATACCATCCTTCATGAGAACGGTGAGGTAACTGTACGAAACGTTCTATCTTATCGATGGAAGCACGATGTTGAAGTAGTCCTAGATGATGGCACTGTGGTTATGGGTGATATCGCTTGGGGAGGCAACTGGTTCTTTCTTTGCCATGTTCACGGATTAGATCTTCACCTTGATAATCTGGATGCACTTAACAGGGTTGCATGGCAGGTGAGGCGCGCGCTGGAGCGTGACGGTATAACAGGCGAAAATGGCGGGGAGATTGACCACATTGAACTCACCGCGAGTGCGCATGCACCCTATAACGACGGCCGCAACTTCGTGTTGTGTCCTGGCGGGGCTTACGATCGTTCTCCCTGTGGCACAGGTACAAGCGCCAAACTTGCATGCCTCTCAGCAGACGGCAAGTTAAAGGAGGGCGACATATGGCGGCAGGAGTCGATCACCGGTAGCGTGTTTAAAGGCTCCGTAGATATTGTAGACGGGGGAGTCTTACCTAGTATACGCGGGACAGCGTATATTACTGCGGAGATTAACCTCGTCTATGATGCTGCAGATCCATTAGAGTGGGGCATACCTGCGCCTTCGGGCGTTTCTTGCGTGCAGCAGGAGTGCGTAGAACGGTGAATGAACGGCGATTAGTCATAGTTGGTGCAGGTGTAGTGGGGCTTTGTTGTGCGCACTATGCACAAAAGGCGGGATGGCAGGTCACGCTTCTCGACAGAGGCGGATCGGACCGCAATGGCTGCTCATATGGAAACGCGGGTATGGTAGTCCCTAGTCATGTTGTTCCGTTGGCTGCGCCCGGAATGCTTGGTTTGGGCCTACGAATGATGTTTAACCGGCGCAGCCCATTTTCAATCAAACCACGGATAAGCGGTGAACTTATTGATTGGGCCAGGAAATTCATGAAGGCTGCAACCGCAAATCATGTAAAAAATGCCGCACCACTGCTTCGTGATCTTAACATCGCCTCACGAACTGCTTATCAGGAGCTTGAGGAGGAATTTGGCCCAGTATTTGGTTTTACACAGCGCGGTCTCATTATGCTGTGTAAAACAGAGCCGATGTTAGAGGAAGAGTGCAAAACCGCTGAGCTTGCACGGAGCCTAGGGATACCGGCGGAGGTGATGCACCCCAAAGCGTTGGCCGTTTTGGACCCCGGTATTACAATGGACGTTTGTGGAGGCATCTATTTCCCACGAGATTGCCACCTAACGCCTAACCGGTTTGTAGCGGCACTTACAGAATCTTTTAAGCGCACAGGCGGCCGTCTAATTCTTGGTGCTGAAGTTACAAATTGGCGCACCGCGGGGGCTCGCATTAGTGCAGTGGCAACCAGTACTGCTGAGTACGAAGCAGATGAGTTTGTCTTGAGCAGCGGTGCCTGGTCAACTGACCTGGCGACCAAGCTTGGACTGCGAATACCAATGCAGGCGGGCAAGGGATACAGCATCACGCTGAACAACGCAAAGCAGCTTCCGGAAATCTGCTCGATCCTAATGGAGGCCCGGGTAGCAGTAACTCCAATGGGTGCCACGTTGAGGTTTGGAGGCACGATGGAAATAGCCGGGCTAGATGAGAGTATATCCCGCGAGCGCGTGAGGGGTATCATCGAGTCTATACCAGCGTACTTCCCTGCGTTTAGCGTCGCTGACTTCGATAATAAACCGGTGTGGAGTGGGTTACGACCGTGCTCACCGGACGGCATCCCTTATATCGGTCGTTTCCCGCATTTCGACAACCTTGTTTGTGCCACGGGGCATGCGATGATGGGGCTGAGCCTAGCGCCGGTAACCGGCAAAATTGTAGCCGACCTGTTAAACGGGGACTCCCCAGAATATGACATGCAGATGTTATCGCCAGCCCGGTATCAACCAGCCTGAAAAAATCTCGGTACCGTTCTATCCGTTGTGCTCGCCACATAACATGCCACTATCACCTAACGGAGGCCCACCATTACACGTACTAATCGTCGACAATTCCTCACACAGGTTGCGCTTGTTGCAGCTGCTGCTACGGCAATGGAT
>JAJZFK010000505.1 GCA_021805405.1 bacterium | reverse complement strand
CGTGCTGGCGTCTCATCATCCCGCGGCTAACGCACTCTACATTCGTCGTGCCCGCTGCCTACCGCGAGTGCCCATGGTTTTACTGGCAGGGCAAGTGAATGCTCTACGGTTACCTTTAGGAACTGCTCCGGTGATTGACTCCGTTGCGCCGCCAGATCCGCGTAACCTGCAACCCGCCCATGCCGCTATTGATGGTGAGCTGCTTGTTGCTCAGCCAATGCTTCCAGAGGAGCACATTCTGAACGAAGTCAATCGCCTGGATTTACAGGTGCTTGGCTATACTCGCACTGCAGAACATCGTCACTGGATCAATGAGACGGGTGGGCCCGACGGCAATGCGCGCATATTTCGTTATACCGAGGGCAGTCACGCAGGCGATTTTGCAGGATACTGCTACTATGGCCGCTACAGTAGCGGACCTGCCCTATGTTACAATCCGGCAGACTTACCGCGCATCATTGCCCATGTACTAAGTCTCCGCAGGAGACCAATTACAGGGCTTACAGGGCTAATAGACAGCGCCGAACCTTATTGGGCGATAGCTGGTACGAATGAGACCGTATTAAATTGGATGATGAACTGCGGCTGGAATATCGTGTATCACTACCTCTATATGAGTAGTGAGCCGCCACAGGGTTTGGAACAATATGTTTGCCATAATCCACTTCATTTTTTTTAAAAGGGTCGTCTCACAGGAGAGAGTGAATTCATGACTACAAGGCTCAAGAGCCTCACTTTGTTTGCTGCCTGCTCGCTGCTGGCACTGTTGCAGGTACGATCGCACGCTGCGTTACTCAACGTTCGCGATGACGCCTTTAACGCACACGCCGTTTGTCAATACCTGCCTGCCGGTGTGAAGGTTCAACGAACGCTGCAGGTGCTCAATAACAGCGCTGAGCGCCGGGTGTTGAGGCTTACAGTTCTTCCCAGGCTATCAACGGCACCAGGCAAGGTGGCTAGCTTAAAGCCTGTTGAGATAACCAGTGTGGCAGAACCGCACCATACCAGCCAGGTTCGCATTGGGCTAGTGACACCTCCAGTACCACACAACAGTTACTACTCGCTCATCCTCATTCTGCATCAGGGTAATACAGTTTGCTGGAAAAGCACCGAGTCGTTTGTTTTAGTGCCCCAGGGTATAGCTGGCACCCAGGTGCAGTTTGCAGGTCTGGATACCGCTACCCAGGGAAACTGGCTGCATGTGTATGGCAGGCAGGCCTTTTATCTGCCAGTTCAGCATGGAACAGCTGCAATGAATATGGAAGGAATTACGCTTTCACGAGGCAGTGGACACGAGAAGTATGTCGATTCGCCTCTCGGTAACTTGCAATCTGTACAGATTGCGCAGAAGGCCTGGGCGTACAAAGCTGTAACCGATACCCGAGTGCCGTTTGCCGGAGGTGGACTAACGCAGCGGAATGCTGTTGCATTCTCCACGGAGCAGGTACCAGAAACGAATGTTGTTACCCATAAACTGTTCATGTTCAACGTTCCTCTGGTGCTGCGTGCAACCACCCGCGATGATAATGCGCATCTGCTTAGCCTCTACCTTCTCGATTTTAAGCGGCTTGGTCTTAAAGAGCGCGTGGATGTGTACGACGTGCAGGGCCAGCTGCTTGATACGCGGCAGGTACCTCCATTTGGCAACGGGCTCTATATGCGGTACCGCCTCAAGGGGAGTGTGGTTGTGGTGATCACCCCGGAGACAGTGCACTCTCCTGTCTGTTCTGCTATGTTCATCGACCCGGATTCCGGTAAAGGGTTTCTTTGGTCGTCAAATTGAACGGCTGCTCGGCTAAAATTTGGACGTACCGCTACGGTGTTGACCGTGCCACCTTAAGGTTGTGACAAACTACCAGCCAAACTGCTGGGAGTTGTGCCCGCTCGATGTCGCATTGTAAAATGAAACCTAAAGTGCCCTGTACGTGAGTACGTTGCCAACCGGTGTGCCGATAATTCCGATGGAGTGAACCGATGGCCGTACGGTCGGTGCAGTTCAATAACCCCTGTCTCAGACCGGTACATCGCTAAGCATGCCACATCTTATCGAGACGCGCTGCAATGACTGTGATGGACTCTTGTATGTTGCTGCACACCGGTCGAATGTCCGGGCATATGCGGCGGTAAAATGGTAACCGGCGCTCATCTCGACCAGATTTACAATGCGACGCCTACGAGTAACCGTGCGCGCTTTCAACCAGCGTACAAGGACCTGTACAGGTTGGTTACTGCATCCTTAGGAATTGCATTACCTTAGCTAGTATGGAACTGCAAAATCAGCTTGTACGTGCATGTTACAGGGTGATGGTTTGCTTCGGTCGTACGTATGTATACAGGTATTGATCTCGTCCAGGAATTCGGTTCGCCTTGATTGCGGGTTACGTTATTTCTCTGTGCTGTATATTCAACGCTATCGGATTACCAACAAATTTTTGGTAAGATCCGGTTTTCGCGGTTGCGAGGTTTGTTTTGCCCAAATTGTGCTTGACAAAGATGATCTGCTCTGTTAATCTGTAGTGTACAATAATTACGTGTCATGATAAGTTCGTGCCAGGGTGCAGTTGTATCGGCAACGGTCCGATAACCATTGAGATAGTCTCTTTAACCGGAGGAACGAGAATTGAAGCCCGACCGCAGGCCAGTCTCTCTGTTTCAGGGGCTGCTGGCTTTAGTATGCTTGTCTATACCTGCAGTTACTGCAGCCCAGACCGCGCATCCATTCCGGGATGTGCCGGCTAAATACTGGGCCTATCAGGAGATGGCAGATCTTCAACACGACGGGCTCGTTAACGGCTACCAGGCAGGTTATTTCTCTGGTAAACGCCTCCTTGTACGCTACGAGTTTACTATTGCCATCAAGCGGGCTCTCAACCGTCTCCCTCTCACGTCTGAAGTCGAACAGGGAATCACTGCGAAAAACCTTCACCTTAACTCTCGTGATATTGCTTACCTCGAGCAGTTGTGTGATGAGTTTGGTCCAGAGCTCGAGAGCCTTGGAACAAGCCTGCCGGAAGTTAAGAGCAACCTGCAAGGTCTAAAGCGGGCAATGGCGAGCAGCAACACTATTTTAAAGCTGGCCGACGGCATCGGTGGCTTGAGCCTTGGCGATGAAAACCCATGGTTTTCCAATAACGCATTTGTTAGCACGTCTACTTCCACGTCCGCGTTTAATACCGGCCGCTCGGCTAGCACCGTGGCTGCAACGCTACTACGCGGTTCGGCCATTCCCTCCGTACAGTCGCCGATGGTTATTTTTCCTCCATCGTTTTCCGTGCACAATGCCTTAAATCTTCACGTTGGTTTAGGTGGGCAGAGCAGCCTTGCGCTTACCCTGGAGAGAAGCACAGAAGGAATTACCACTGCCGCTCTTCCTGCAAGTGAGGAGACATTGGGTACCAAGTTGGATGTTGGCGTGCTGTCACACATCACGCTGGGCGCTGGTGCTAAACAGAGTCATGTTGAGTCTTTCGCGCCCGGCGGGCCCCTGTTAAACAGCAATGCTTACAACATCCATATCGGCTACTCAAGCGGTGGAGCAAGTGCAACATTTGGGTACCAGTATCTCACCTCCCCAACGGGTTCAATAGGCAGTTTGTCGCTGCCAGACCTTCAGGGGCCATACACGAGGCTTGAACTTCGCCTCTCCCCTGGGTTGCAGAGCTACGTTGGTGGTGCGCTTTACAAGGGCATCGGGTTAGACAGTTCGGCACCGCTAGCCGGCAATATCTATCGTGGGCGCGCCGGCATCATGTGGAGCCCGTCTAGTAAATTGCGGCTAAGCGCGTCTTACGAGGGTGTTGTATACGACCTCAACGGTGCAATATCCTCCAGTGGTCGCGCGCCTATTGAGCAGTATTTAACGTTAGGGGCGGGGTTAAGCCTTAGCAGGAATGCCGTTTTGCGTATGGTTTACCGAATTAGTGCTCAACCAGTTTCAAATGTAGTGAGTTCACCGGCTCCATCGGTATTTACCACCCAGCTCTCTATTCACTTTTAGAACTGTTCGCGATTCAACTGCATAAGACATTCATTGCTGTTGAATCGCGAGCGTTCTACCTAATCGTGCCCACTATTGGTTAACTGGCATTGCTGCCCATTTGGGGTACGCCAGTTAGGTTTAGCCTTATCACTGAGGTATATCTGTCGAGCACTTTAGGTTGCTCCACTGTAAACAATGGGGATGTTGCGTTAAGCCGCTGCTGTACCTTAAGCCGCTCGTGTGAGTTCAGTGCAACGGCACTTATAATACGCGTTGTGAGCCCCTTAACCGTCAATCCCTCTTCTGGCCAATGAGCGACCTGCAGGTAAAGCGTATGGCCTTTTTGGGTGCACGTAACGCCCGGTGGCAGTGTAAGGTTAGGACCGGAATTGGTATCGTATATTGACTGGCCGTTAACTTTCATCCTGGTTCCTATTTGCAGTAGGCGGTCAACTTCAGGTTGTGGTATTACGCCGGTGGCATCTGGTCCAACGTTCAGTAGATAGTTTCCGCCTCGGCTAACAACCTCGCACAGGTTATCAATGAGCACTCCAGCGGATTTGAAATTGTGATCGTTCTTGTTGTATCCCCAGTTGTTGTTTTTTGTCATACACGTCTCCCACAACCTGTGAGATGCGGATGTGGCCGCGGGAATAGTCTGCTCTGGTGTATCGTAATCTTCTGGTAGATCCAGGCGGTTATTAATGTGTATTTCGGGCTGCAGCTTACGTATGAGTTTCACAATACCCAACGAATGCGATTGTAAGCTGTTATGTTCCCACCCACCGTCAAACCAGATAATCCCAATGGGGCCATAATGGGTCAGTAGTTCTGTCAGTTGTCCCTTTACATAACCGATATATCTAGCCATGCTAGCCCCTTGGGTAGTGCGAACGTCCCACTGTCGTCTTGGAAGATAGTCCGGGTCATGCCAGTCCATGAATGAATAGTAGAAGCAAAACTTAAGGCCCTGCTGCCTGCAGGCGCTCGCCAGATCCTTCATCGGATCATAGTGCCATGGGGTAGCATCCACCACATTGTAATCTGTAAGGCCCGTGTTAAACATGCAAAAGCCATCGTGGTGTTTGGCAGTAATCACCATGTACTTCATGCCAGCCTCTTTGGCAACCGTTACCCATTGGT
>JAJZFK010000156.1:2559-5123 GCA_021805405.1 bacterium | reverse complement strand
GAACCGGCTCCGTCTTGATAAAGCCAACCATCGTTTTAAGGAGTTTGCCGTAACCCATAGTTGCCAGTGGCTGATTTTTAGGTAAGAGAAACCGCAGTGAAACCGCCAGCAGTATCATTAGCACCGACGCCGTACCGTAAACCGCCCTCCAGCCACACAGCTCACCTATTGCGCCGCTCAACGTTCGCGACAGCAGAATTCCAACGAGCATCGCACCCACGATAGCGCCCACCGTTTCACCGCGCTGGTGCTCACCCGCAAGCGATACCGCAAAAGGAAGCACCAGTGTTGAGATGACGCTGGTAATGCCAATGGCGAGGCTGGCGGCAGCCAGTACAAAGATGCTTTGCGCGGTCGCCGCAATGCCTAAGGCAATAATAACTAGCCCCAGCATAATCAGTATGAGCCGTCTGCGCTCAAGAATATCACCAAGCGGAGCAATAAAGAACACAGATACGGCAAAGCCCATCTGGGTATAGACTGCAAGCGAACCCGCCTGCGCCATCGTGGTATGAAGCGATCTCTGTATCTGCCCTAGCAGCGGTTGGCAGTAGTAGAGGTTGGCGATACCTAGTCCACAGGCCACGGCCATGACGACGAGCTGCGACCTGCTCAAACCACGCGCCGTTGTGCATGCGCTACTGCTGGCTCCTGCATCTGTGGTAACAACCGCCGCCGAACGTGCTATATCTGCATTCATCCTAATTGTGCCCCTTCATACACATGCGGCAACGCTCGGTAGAGCGTGCTTTACTTCGATGTCATTATTGTAGTCCTCAATTACTAATATGTCCAATTGGTATTTTATAGGTAATTAATCTGTTTTTCATATCAATAGGCCAAATTATCCAGTTGTTCGCTGCTGCATAACAAAATCCAGCCCGAGCAGTTCCTCAAGGAAACCGATCGAGCTGGATAGATACTACAACCATGCGAACGTGGGCCTGGATTGGAAGCAATTCAGTTATGGTGGCCCGTTCCGCTGAACGGTACGTAGGCTGTAGGTAGATCCCGCCTACAAAGTACGTTGCGTATAACGGGTGCCCTGCCCTTGTAACGTGCCTCCTAGTCTGCTGTGTAATATTCCCACGATGTATCCGATGCTTGCCGTAAAAACGAGACCTGGCCATTATGGTAGCCATACTCTGCTGCAAGAGTGAAGAGCGCGCCTAAGACCGTTATATCCGAACCGAACAGATGCACGGAAGTATCTAGTGGAAGCGCCTGATAGGTCTGCCTATAATGGTCTTCAACGTTGGTAAGCGACTCATCGAGAAGGTCCAGCAGTTTCGCCGGACTACTCTGCCGTTCTTCCTCGGTTACAAGTGCATCCCACTGGAAATTCATCGGGTCTTCCATTTTAACAATTGCCGCGCGGTCAACAATAAGCAGGTGGATGAGTGTGGTACGAATACTGTTGAGATGTTTATAAGGCTGGTAATCCCACTGAGCCTCGTGCAGGTTGTGAGTAAGGCGCCGCAGCTCTTTTCGCTGCGCGCGAAGCTGGGTCAATGCGAGTTCAAATATCGACATGGATCTCCTTCTCCCTCTAAATCAACCGGACTAAGAAGCACCCCACTTGGGATGCAAAATCATTATACAACAGATGCTACATTTATACAACCATTTATGTCTACTTTTCTAAGTTGATTATTCGATGCATCTCTATTAAGGACGGCAGCGCTACGATTGGATGTTATGCATAGCTGCCGCTTAAACGGCTGGTGCTTTACAGCAATACCACACGCTAATAGAGCGAACGACATAAGTTGCGCCATTGATTTCACAAGCGACCGCGTAGAAACGTTTTAAGCCTCCAATTAGTTCACGGGCCAGTGTGAAATATTCCACACTCTTAGTGTGGAATATTTCACAGCCAACCACCGCCTATTTACATTATAATTGTAATGGTTTGTTCAGGCGCGTAGCGACCGGCCACGATTGCCGGTCCTCTGCGTCCTCTGCGTCCTCTGCGTCCTCTGCGTCCTCTGCGTCCTCTGCGTCCTCTTGGAAGGATGACAGAATATGAAAGGATCTTACTGCTATGCAGAGTTTGCCACTCATCCGCGGTAGTGTCATCAACGTCCGTAACTTCGGCCTAGTTTGTGCACGGGCTGCACTTGCTGTAATGTTGTTCGCCGTGGCCGTTACCACGCAGGCACAGGTACAGGTGGTCTTTAGCGCAAAACCGTTAGATGGTACCATTGAGCCCATTGGCCACATCTATGATCTCACGGTTCAGGGCACGGATCAATACGGCGTGAACGCGCTGGGCGTTGCAGATGTCACCACAGGAGGGTCTGTTTATGGCTGGCCAGAACCCGGTTGTGGACCTGGTGGGATCCATACTTTTCAGGTTGTTAATCAAGCCCCTCCACCGTCGCCCTGGTACGGGTTTCAGTGGATAGCAGAAATGCAGGGTTGCGACAGACCTTTCGTGTGGTTCAGCACATATTCGTCGGCAGGTTTGTACCCTGTTCAATAAGGGCAGACACCGATTGTGAGTGCTTGAATTTACACTTTCGCGCTCACAGGAGAAGGTTCTATGACCAAAAATCGCTCAC
>JAJZFK010000156.1:0-2549 GCA_021805405.1 bacterium | reverse complement strand
GTCCTCCAGGTCGGTACCATCGACTCCGCCATCGCGGCCGTGCGCTGCGGTCTTTGCTTCGGCTGGCTGCCCAGGTACCGCATCCAGTCGGATATCAAGAGTTCCTAATGCTTTCGGTAGGCATGCCTCTTGTGCTAGCAGCTTGGATAGCCAGTGCAACTGCAGCGCAGGCAGCGCCGCCTCAAAAGGTTACCTATTGGAAGAAACTGATGGTAAGCGAACGGTTGAACGGCCTCACAATCGTGACACTTACCTATTATAGTTCCGACCCAAATGGCCCCATTAAGCGCGAGGACTTCAAAAACGGTAAATTCACTGAGGATCTGCTTGCACCACACGGCATGGGGGGCACTGTCTGGGTGAATGATAAGAACACGTTCGGACTTACGTCTAACGCATTAGTGAGACTGGTTCGACTGCGAAGTCGCCAGATTGGTTACGCTAAGGTGCGGCGATTAGCGGGATGGCCATTAAATTTACATCCCTTTCCCTTTAGTCCGTATTTCATTTTTGGGCCAATGCCACTTTATGGTGCTGGCAAGATAGCGCATTCCATCTCTTCCCTTAAGAAGATCGGCACGGATGTATTCGAAGGGCACAAGTGCCTTGTATTGCAGGACGATGCTAAGGATCTCGGTAATGCTGGCAAGATGGTACAACGATTCTGGTGGGACGAACAGACGCATTTCATCTGGAAGGAAACAGACACAACCTATCCTTCCGTTCACAGCCCTAATCCGCCAAGCCGAAGCGTCGACTTTGTCAAGTGGGTACAGCCCGTGAAGCGGTCACCAGCTGAGGTATTTCGATTTCCAGCCTCGGCACGCGTTGTGGTACCAGGAATACTCAGCGGTCTTCCAGTTCCACCAGGCGGTATCAAGATGAAGATGATACCGGGAGGAAATCCCTACATAGGCGCATCTCTTGCTCCTATGATCAAGTATCTGGAGCGCGTAAAGGGTACTCAAAATGAAGTCCATGTCATTCGACCAAAAGGTTCCCCAAAGTACTAGTGATTAGTAGCATTAGCCTTTCTAAGCCCCTTGCAGTACTGCACGGCGCGACCGCTTACCGCAGCTACACAGTGGGAGCAAAGCACCATTGACAAACGTGGTAACACATCGCCAATTCCGAGGTTTACCTCGGTGATGAAGTGCAATAACCAAGCCTGCCCGCAGGAAGTACCCGGTCAGCCCTCACAGCAGGAAGGTCTATTAATGTGAAGATCAGCACAGTTGTTAAATGTATCACTGTGGTCCTCCTCGTGGTGACCAGCATTGCTGCGGCGATTGCTGGCCCAACCTCAAAACGACAAACCAACATTACGTATTGGAAGCGATTGATGGTGACTCGTAGATTTCACGGCTCTACAATCACCACGCTAACCTACTACAGCACCGATCCTCATGGCCCTATCATGAGCGAAGATTTACAACATGGCGAGATGCTCCAAGACCTGCTGGCGCCGACGGGTATGTCCGGTATGCTATGGCACGAAACAGGCAACGTTGCAAATCTCGATTTCTTCTCTCTTGTCAAGCTGGTAAAAATGCGGTCCCGGTAGATTGGGTACAATCGGGTAAAAAAACTATCGGGCTGGCCCGCTGATATTCATCCTTTTGTGGTTAGCCCGCATTTCAAAGTGCCGGCTCAGCCGCAGTTCTACGCAAGCAAAGTACCAAACTCCATAGCATCGCTCACGCGAGTGGGCTCTGCAGTTTTTGAAGGACATCATTGTCTCATCCTGCAACAAGCCGCGATAAAACTGGGTAGCGTCGGCAATATGGTAGACCGCTTCTGGTGGGATGTTCGCACCCATTATATCTGGAAGGAAGAAGACACCATCTATCCACCACCTAGTAGCCCAAATCCCCCCAGCCGGCAAGTAACCTACGTCAAGTGGGTGCGCACTATGAAGCGAACACCGGCAGAGGTCTTCAAGTTTCCCGCGGATACGCGAGTGGTTGTGCCGGGTATTCTGGGTAACTTACCCGTACCACGTGGCGGAATGAAAATTAAGCCTCCAGTTGGCTCAAACACCTATCTTGGATTATCGTTTACTGCGCAGCTTGAGTATTTGGAAAGCGTCAAGGGCACTAAAAATGAAATACATTACACGATCCCCAAGCCAGACAACAAGCACAAATAGGCACAGTCTATGTTGCCAGCCGCACAGGACATCGACGTTGAAGCACCGTGCAATCAAGTGCTCGTCGGTACTTGGCATGTTGGCTACCACGGTTCCCTCATTGGCTGTTACGGGCCAGCGTGGTGTGCCCTCTAATGATAGGCGGTTGTTAACGCCGGTGACTATCGTCGCGCGAACCATTACGCTACGAGATGCGCTAGCGCTGATGTCCGCACAGTCGCACGTAGAGCTCTCTGTGCAGAAGAACCAGGCAGGTTTTCATGACATCCTGATGGCACATAGGTTGCCCCTTAGAAACATGATGATAGGCATCGCATGGGCAAACCGCATGACTTGGACGCCGACAGGTGCTGGTTATCGGTTAGCGCAAACCGCTCAGCAGTGGGCAATGCAAACTGAC
>JAJZFK010000121.1 GCA_021805405.1 bacterium | reverse complement strand
CAGTTCACTTCCGCATCCCGCACACCAGCTAAGGTCAATATCGAGAGTCGAGGGGATGATACAAGCTTTCGTTCAACTGCATACCGTGCTACACACCGTAGGCCATTACCACATACGTCCGGCGTGCCATCGGGGTTATACATACGCATCTGCAGGTCTGCCCTACCGGCATGCTCCACTACGAGCAGGCCATCTGCTCCTACACCAAATCGTCGGTCGCAGAGTTCCACAGCTAGCGCAGACCAGTCCCAGTCACCCTTATCGAAGCCGTCAACAACAACAAAATCGTTGCCAACGCCCTGCATTTTTGTAAACGTAAGGACATGTTGCATTGCGCCATTGCCTCCCTCGGCCTGATGGGTGCCTTTGCAGCGGACTTTACAAGTGTCTAACAACTATGATACCTACAAACGGCAAACACAATGTATAACACATTATAAATCAACAATACCTGTCTCAACCGCACGGGCAATCTTCCAACTACCCGTGCGGTACCAAACATTCACCCGAATCTAGCCATTAAGGGCTTCTGCACCACCAACGATCTCCGATATTTCGCGAGTAATGTTGGCTTGGCGAACCCTGTTCATCTGAAGTGTCAATGTCTGAATCATCTTACCAGCGTTATCCGTAGCGCTAGCCATTGCCGTCATTCTGGAACCGTGCTCACTCGCCGAGGATTCGAGCAGCGCCTGAAATACCTGGCCCTCAAGGTATCTCGGCAATAACGATGCCAGAAGCTGGACAGCGTCGGGCTCGAAGATGAAGTCTTCCTGCTGGGTCTCAGTGGCATCCGCAGGCGCGGGGGTCTGTATCGGCAAGAGCTGAACATCAACAGCCTTCTGCGTAATGGCTGTATAAAACCGTGTGTATAGCATTACTACCTGGTCTACTTCACCAGATTCAAACGCATTACGAAGGGTTGCCACCACATTACGTGCATCCGCAATATTTACAACACTTCCGAGTGAAAACTGCGCTGCAACGTTGTAGCCACGCCGTGAAAAGAACTGTATTCCCTTGCAGACCACGATATACAACTTAACATTTGCCTTGTCGTAATGCTTAAACAGTTCCGCAGCACGTCTGAACATTGTGGAATTGTAGGAGCCAGCAAGGCCGCGATCACTCGTTACAATGAAAAAGCCGACCTTAGTGGTCTCGCGTTCCTTAAGTAGTGGGTGCTGAACTTCACCACCGGCTGCACTGGCTACACTGGTCATGATTTCGCGAAGCGATTGCGAGTAAGGTCGTGCAGCCTGCACGTGTTCCTGTGCCCTCTTGAGGCGGGCTGCAGCCACCATTTTCATGGCTTTGGTGATCTGCTGAATGTTTTTAGCTACGCGTATTCGCTGTCGAACCTGTCGTATGGTTGCCATCTAGAAATGTTTTCCTTGAACTGATCAGAATTATCTGCGAACCGCGCTTAGCAGTTCATTTACCAGGGCATCATTTGCCGCTGCTTTGTCGTCAGCGTGTTTGGCTGCAATACTTCTTGCAAACTGCTGAAATTCCTGGAGTGTTACGGCCTTGCGCCCCTGTTTTTCGGAAAGGTACGCGGCACCCACGATCGAGGAGCAATCCGCACCAAACTGGGGCGTCATGATAGACTGTTCACCTGCCACAATGCATTGCACCATATTTAGAATTTCGCCGTAGAACGACGACGGCCAATGAACCCAGGTTGGTCCAGACACCGGAACATCATAGTGGTTGCCATGCGCGTCGAAGACTCGTGCAACCTGCCTTCCGTCCTGCTGCGCCATTTCGATACGGCCAGTTGACCCAATGTACTGAGTGGGCGGTGAATCCTGGAAAGACCACGATCCTTCTATGTGCGCGGTGCACCATGCACCTGTCGTAGTGTTCTCAAACCTGATAAGTATGTGGGCATCATCGTCCACCTGCACTGTTTGATACCTGCCGTCCAGTATTCGTTGGCTCATGCGTGTAGCCATCCCAAACGGTGCTACCGCCCGAACGGCCGCGGGTTGCCAATCTAACCCGGCCACAAACCACGCTGCCCCAATAGCATGAATGCCATTGTCAAGTAATGATCCGCCTCCGCCCATCGCAGGATTCCAGAATGCGCCCCGCCCTTCTGGTCCGCCATGCGCCTGGGTGAGGAACATCGTTATAAGCTCGCCAATTGCACCAGATTGCACCAGTTTACGTACGGTGTAGTACTCCGGCTCAAACAGCCAGTTCTCGTTATGCTGGTAGAACTTGCCAGAAGATTTCCACGAGTTGATTAGGGGCTCGGTCTCTAGCCAGCTTCGTGAGATAGGTTTTTCGCACATCACGTGAAGCCCAGCATTCAACGCCTTTATTGAGAGCGGTGCGTGCAGAAACGGCTGAGTACATATGTCAACCAGATCCGTATTACCTGCAGCAATAACCTCATCGAGATCACTGTACAATTTCAGATCGTTAAGGTCCTGCAGCAGCCGGTCGGCGGTCTCATCGTCATGTTGTTCACGCAGCTTGGCCACCCTGTCGTCTGTAAGCGATCGCAAGCGCCTTACGGCCTGTTTGAGGGCATCAGGATCAGGATCGCACAGAGCTGCAAGTTGTGCACCTGGAATATCCAGGTAACATGGCAGGTGCGCACCGCGAAAGATACCGCCGGTTCCTATCGCAGCTACTCGCAATCTTGTTTGATCAGACGTCATGTTGACTGTCAATCCTTTCGGCCTATTCTCACGCTCGACTGTGTCAGTACGACCAGTCACCCTAACGGCATTTGGTGCGGCACCTACATCGGGCAAGGTAGGAACTGCCGTGCTTACTTGAGCTACTGTGCTTTGAACAGGGGCCTCACGGGTGCTGGGCGTCGTTGTTCCCAAGCGCTGTTCCAGCTCCAGAAGCATCTTGTCGGCGCGGTCGTCTGCCAGTGCACCACTTAGTTGAATATCCGCTAAGTTGGTTGAAGCCTCGCTTCTCCTTACGCGATCCCACGACGAATCAGCCCCTGCGGCCTGCGCGTTGTACTCAACCGACTTCTGCATGAGCTCAGTTAACTGCTGCTGAAGTCGCTGCCTGCGTTCCGGTGCCTGCTCCCTCGTGGCTTCCGCACCGATACGAGCCAATTGAGCCTGTTTCGTAAGCGCTTCAATCGTTACGTCCAAGCGAGATGCCTCTTCGCGCAACGTGGTGGCTAGCTCCGGCCGATTGAGAGCGACTTCAGCTTGTGCGGCCTTGGCCATCAGCTGGTCGCGACGGGTAATTGTTTCGGAAAGCTCACGCTCCAATTCATGAACAGCAGCCAGGGCACGAACCACGGGTTCGTCTATTCTGGCCAGTGCGTCCTTCACCTGGCGAATTGCTTCAGCTATTTCGGGATTCGAGCTGCTTGCCATCCAGATCCTGCTCTTTGTTAAAAGCGCGGCCAACGAAAGTACTCGTCAGCCGCACTCTCAGTTAACTCGTTACTACGCGGAGAATTGAGCCTTAAATGCTGCAATTGCCTTGCCTAGAGCGGCCTCGGTATCTGCATCCATATCCTTGGTCACGCGTATCTTCTCCATGATGTCTGGGTAATTGGTGGCCATATAGGGATGAAACTCTGCTTCGAACTTACCAACGGACTCTACAGCTATGTCGTCGATATAACCGTTGTTTGCAGCGTAGATGATTGTGACCATCTGTTCCATCGGCATCGGGTTGAACTGCGCCTGTTTAAGAATTTCAACCAGCCGCATTCCTCGCTCTAACTGGTCCCGCGTGGCTTTATCCAGGTCGGAGGCAAACTGTGAGAACGCCTGCACTTCTCGGAACTGCGCAAGGTCCAACCGCATCTTACCAGCAACCTTAGCGCTCTTCATTGCATTGGGCTGTGCCGATCTACCTACGCGGCTCACGGATATTCCGACGTTAATGGCTGGTCGCACGCCGGCGAAGAAGAGGTCGGGTTCCAGGAATATCTGGCCATCGGTAATAGAAATGACATTCGTAGGAATGTACGCGGACACATCCGATGCCAGCGTCTCGATAATTGGGAGTGCTGTAAGGCTGCCACCTGTACCGGGAATTCGGCGCAGTTCAAGCGCATCCTTATCAGCCATACCTGCAAGTACCTTTGCACCATGGCTACGACCATCGCCACCCTCGTATACAACGCCATCAACACCAATTTTCGTGTCGGCCGCGGCAGTTTTGGCAACGATTACATAGTCCTCGCGCATCTTGGCTGCGCGCTCTAGGAGGCGGCTGTGAATGTAGAAAACGTCGCCAGGATAAGCCTCTCGTCCTGGTGGTCGGCGTAGAAGGAGTGACACCTGTCGGTAGGCAACTGCCTGCTTGGAAAGGTCGTCGTAAATTACCAGCGCGTGTTTACCCTGGTCGCGGAAGTACTCACCCAGTGTACAACCGGTGTAGGGCGCAACGTACTGCATCGGTGCCGGATCTGACGCGGTAGCAGCAACGATAATGGTGTAATCCATTGCGCCGGCCTCTTCAAGTGCACGGCGAACGTTCTCCACGGTCGTAGCTTTCTGCCCAATAGCTACATAGATGCAGACAACGTCACCGCCCTTCTGGTTTACTATTGTATCCAGCGCGATGGCGGTCTTGCCAACACCTCGGTCCCCAATTATAAGCTCCCGTTGCCCGCGACCTATTGGTACCAGAGCATCTACAGCCTTGATACCGGTTTGTAACGGTTCCTTAACTGGCTGCCTGTCCACTACACCAGGGGCGATTGTCTCGATGGTCCTAAACTGATCCGTTACGATCGGGCCCTTGCCGTCCAGCGGATCACCTGCAGCGTTGATAAGCCGACCGAGCATAGCCTCGCCAACAGGAACTTCGATGATACGGCCGGTCCTACGAACGGTTGTACCTTCCTCAATTGCCTCGAATGGCCCGAGGATAATGGCACCAACGTTATCTTCTTCCAGGTTAAGAGCCATGGCACGAATAATGTTGCCATTGTCGTCGGCGATAGGGTTTCCGGACTCGTCGAGAAATTCGAGCAGTTCCGAGACCATGCATTCCTGCAGCCCGTATATTCGGGCGATGCCGTCACCCACCTGTAGAACCGTACCAACCCCTACCTCGGAAATCTCCCTGGTATAGGATTGGAGTTCACGTTCTAATATCGATGTAATCTCTTCAGGACGGATTGCCATATGTTTGTG
>JAJZFK010000224.1 GCA_021805405.1 bacterium | reverse complement strand
CGAGGAATTGGTCCAGCCGAACAAAAAATTCGCCTGGGCTGCCATGGTGACATGAGCATCCACGGAGTTGCCGCGTGAAATAGGCGCAACAGCAGCGGCGTTAACGTCGCTGCTGTTGACAATGACCTCATGATTTGTCGGTAGTTGTGCCGAATCTGGCATAGGTGTTTTAGCCAGCGGCCTCCTCATCGCCGTTCTCCCCAAGCTTTTGGGTCATCTGAGTGCGAAGGCGCTCACCGGCCTCGGTGACCTTCTGGCTCACCGTTTTTCCTAGGTCAGTTAGTTTGTCGTTCAATTCATTAAGAGATTTGCCAAGGTCGCCCCGCGTCTCTTCTCCTGCCTTTGGTGCCAACAACATCCCGGCGGCAGCACCCACAAGCACGCCAATTCCAATTCCGGCAAGCACATTAAGCAGAATGCCGCGATCTTCGTTTCCATTCGCCATTTTATTGCTACTCCCTTATTTGGTTTGCGTATTTTCCTGTCTTGTCCTCGAACGAGCCAACAGTTTCGTCACAGAAGCAACCAACCCTACTAAACCTGCACTTTTACTACGGTTCTTGTCACCACGCGCCGACGCCATTGTGACGATTGCTGAGCCCGCGGCGGCGGCGGCACTGGCTGCCCTGCCAATAGATTCCGCGCGCGCAGAAAATCCTCGCACACTTTCAGTTACGTCTGCCAGGGCCCTTGTGGACACCTCGAGGTTACTCAAAGTTTTTTGGGCCGAGTTCAGAACAGGTATTGCCTGCTCCTTAAGCAACGAGTTTGCTGTGGCAAGCGTGACATTTACTTCATGAAGTGTACCCTGCACGTGGCCCCTTGTCTCTTCCACGCTCATCAAAACATTACGAAGTGTGCCCAATAACCCCCAAAACCGCACTGATACAGCTATTGCCACCAATAAAAGCAACACGACCAATAGCTCTATAAGTATATTCACAAGTTTACCCTCCGGTTAAATCCTGCTTTTGCAGCCTGAAGGACATTGGCAAAAGCCCTTGTAAAGTGAATGCGCCTACGCCGTCTATGAGGACAATAGCATCATGTTCCATCATCTCGCTCATGACCTGGCGGCAGGCACCGCAACACATTCGCTCTTCGGGGGCCGCACTTGACTGAACGCTGATGCACGCAACCGCCATTCTTGTTACCCGCTTGGCACCTCGCGATCTGGCTGCGAACAGTGCTACACGTTCAGCACACATGGCGAGCCCATAACTAGCATTTTCTACGTTGCAGCCCGTTACTATCCCAATTTCACTTTCGCATGCTGCTCCCACAGCGAAGCGAGAATAAGGACAATAGGCATTGTTTGCGGCCTCGCGCGCCTGCTGAATTAGGTACTCTTCATCGCGAGTCAGCATAGAGGAGTGAGAGCCCCTTCTTCAAGGCGTATCGGCGCGGCGTTGGCGTGCGATGTCAGCTCGTCGAGCGTACCGCCGCCTAGAACAACCTACCAATACTCCTCGCGCTCCCCGCCATAGAAGACCGCCGCCTGCCCCGGGGTTATAGCTCGCTGGGGTGACACAAATTTGCCGGTCACCTCGTGATCGCTGCCCACGGGTGAGATAGTGGCGGGTGCGGCAACGCCGTTATACCGTATCTTCGTTAAGGTTTCAACCTCACCGAATATTCCAGCAATGGCACTCCACGTACAGTTTTCTACGGCAAAGTCCTGTTGCAACAGGTCCTCCTCATATCCCACAACCACCGTATTGGTCTGCGCGTCAAGACTAACAACTACCATTGGGCGGGTGCTGCCCCCTGGCAAGCGCTTGCGCTGCCCTATTGTGTACAGCGCAATGCCCTCGTGTGTGCCCAACTGCCGACCCGTAAGGTCGACGATCGGGCCTGACTTAAGTATGGAAGGTGCCTTCTGCTCCAGGAAACTGACATACCCTTCACGGGGAACGAAGCAAATCTCCTGCGAGTCAGGCTTGTTAGCAAGCGCCAACCCCAATTCGTTTGCAATTCTGCGCGTCTCGTGCTTACCAGCTAACTTTCCTAGCGGCATGAGCGTGCGCGAAAGCGCCTCCTGCCCCAACGTATATAAAGCATATGACTGGTCTTTGGTGGTATCAACGGCCCGCATCAACTGGTAC
The DNA here is from genome assembly GCA_021805405.1 of bacterium. Taxonomy (GTDB): domain Bacteria; phylum Armatimonadota; class Chthonomonadetes; order Chthonomonadales; family Chthonomonadaceae; genus JAJZFK01. The sequence goes on along the minus strand of JAJZFK010000224.1, from coordinate 3,051 downwards.
CTTCCAGAGGCCTCATCGAGCCGGATACGGGCGTAGTGGCCGGTAGCCAGGTAGTCTGCTCCCAGGTTGCGCGCATGTCTCAGCAGCTCTTCAAACTTCACGCTGCGGTTACATTCCACGCACGGATTGGGTGTTCGCCCCTTAGCGTACTCACTTACAAAATTGTCAATTACCTTATCCGCGAAATATTCGCGAAAATTGAGTACATAGTGCGGGATGCCAATCCGGGTTGCGGCGCGGCGTGCATCTTCAACGGCACCAAGCGAGCAACATCCGCCATATTTGCCAGTGTCGCTGTGCTCCTGCCATATCTGGAGGGTGATGCCAATAACGTCGTAACCGTCCTGTTTGAGCAAAGCCGCTGTTACAGCACTGTCAACGCCACCACTCATTGCAGCTGCTACTACACCTTTCAATCAGCCCCTCCTGTCTGCATTGCGTTATCGTCAAATAGCCCATAAATGGTCACTCATTATCACACGAATTATTTACAGATGTCGAGTGGCTTATAGTAACCTACAGCCAATCAAATCCCTGTGCATATAGAACTATCATTTTTAATTACGTTAGAACAACTAGAAGGTAAAACAGTTAACCATGACCAATGTTAATCTTGCACCACATTTGAATCATACTAAGATATGGAGCAATCAATGCCCTCCAAACTACAAATTTTAGCGGTATTTACGCTTTTGGCTGCTACTTCACATTCTGCCGCAAGCGCGCAGTCTGCGCCGGTGCGGCCACCCGATAAGGTTGTTTACATTAGCGACGGGCAGATAAGATTGGGAGTAGACCTCGATTTAGGGGGCGCCATTACCTGCTTTCAACGAATAGGCGGCAGGAACATGGTGAACAGCCATGACTGGGGGCGCCAAATTCAGATGTCCGACTATTCTGGGCCAGTACCGTACGAGCCAAATGGAAAGATGCCAGAACCGTCTTGGGCAGGCCTGGGCTGGAATCCAATTCAGAGTGGTGATGCCTTCGGCAATCGCAGTAAAGTGATATCGTTTACTAAACAAGGACAGAGCCTTACGGTTAAATGCATTCCAATGCACTGGCCGCTAAACGACGTTCCTGGGCATTGTACATTTACGAGCACCATAACGTTGCGCGCCAACGCTGCGATAGTGCACTGCGTCGTAGCATTGAACCGACAGGATTTAACGGCATATCCTGCAAGGCAGCAGGAACTACCAGCAGTCTATACAAATGGCCCCTGGTATCGAATATTTACATATGCGGGTGACAAGCCTTTTACCCACGCACCGCTGAGCCGGGAACCGTCGGTTTTTCTATGGCGATCGTGGCTTGCGACCGAGCACTGGGCAGCACTAGTGGATACCGACAACCGCGGACTGGGAATATGGGAACCCAGTGCCATGCAATTTTCCGGGGGGTTTGCAGGTAAGCCAGGGGCAGGTGGTCCTCACGATAACCCAACTGGTTACCTTTCACCTAACCAGTTAGAGATACTAGACCACAACATTGTTTACCGGTACCAGTACACGCTAATCGCCGGTACAACCGATCAGATAAGGCAGTACGTCTACAGCCACACTCGCGACGCAGAACGCGGTGCGCTACCACGCTATACGTTTGCGCACTCCCGCGAGCACTGGTCATATTTTAACGCAACAGATACCGGCTGGCCAATAAAGGGCGAACTGCATGTGTTACCTCAAACCAACAATCCGCAGCTGATTGGGCCGCTCAATCTATGGCAGGCTAGTGATGCGCCTGTTTTGCTCCTTCGCGCAGCGTTTAAAGGTGGTACCGGTACTGCGCGTATATTCTATCGTCCAATGAGTCAACCAGGGTTTACGGCCGCCGACAGCCTGCAATTCGCCGTAAAGTCAGATGGCAAGTATCACACGTACCGAATATCGCTTGCCAACGCACCCGGATACAGCGGGGCCATGATTAGCATGCGGTTAGACCCTTACGAAAATGGCGCAACAGGTTCGTGGATTGGATTACGCGAAATTGAACTTATGCCAAAATAGCGAAGCATCTGTAGTTTCTTAACCGCCGTGCAACAACGCGTTAATGCCTGGAGTACCACCATGTTTCCGTGGTACTTTTTAGGGATTGGCCGCCTCACGGTATGGCGCTTCACTTGCGCGGTAACCCTGCCCGCCAAGGCTTGGCAATTATGTGATTTCCAAATTGCCCACTGCTGTATCCCACCATCAAGGTGAGTTTAGCCTATAGGGGCGCACAGTGCCTGTTTGGATGAATACCTCACGTCCCTATGCATATTTCCAGGTAGCAGCCAGCGCATCACGGTGACAGCATTTTCTTCCTTGACAAAGGGACTAGCGTGCGGTAGAATTCAGCTAGAGTGTTACGGGGTGTAGCTCAGTGGTAGAGTGCTCGTCTGGGGGGCGAGTGGTCGCTGGTTCAAGTCCAGTCACCCCGATTTGGTCCTTACATGGTGCTTTCTTTTCCCCACCAGCGAAAACTTCAATAGTAAATTCGTCGCTAAATCTCACAGTATTGGCCTGTTCAAATCGGCGTTAACATCCTTTGGCGACTATATCTCATGCCGCAAACTCCTCAAGAGTACACATGTAAAGTAACATTACCCTTACCTTCCTGTTTTGTTGAATGGCAACCACAGGACAAATAGGCAAAGACTGTAATTTCCAGAGTAAAAATGAAGCGAACATTCCCTAATCTGGTTCGTCGTATATTTACTGGGCACTCCACTTGATTATGTTTCCCTTAACTTACCCGGGTAAACCAAATTATATGATGGCAGTTCACACCTATGAATAGACGACCAACCCGAGAAGACGTAGCGCGCCAGGCGGGCGTCTCCAAGACAACTGTTACGTATGTTCTTGGTGAAAGGTTCGATGTCGCCATTCCGGAAACAACGCGGGAACGTGTTCGCCACGCTGCCACAGAACTTGGCTATCGGCCCCATGCAGCAGCTCAGGCTCTGGCCAGCGGCCGTACCAAAACTATAACGGTTGCTTTTCCTATCCACATTGCTTCGCACTATGCACACGTGCTTCAAAGTTTTGAGCACCAAACAAACAC
>JAJZFK010000312.1 GCA_021805405.1 bacterium | reverse complement strand
CTGCTGCATAGTCTCCTCGTCGAAATCTGTAAAGAAATTGTAGTCGTTACTCCACATAAACTTCTGTACAGACTGGGCCGTCGCGTCTGCAAGAGTAGACCATTCACGCCTGTCAGCCGACGCACCCAATCGCGCAGCTGCAGCTGCCAGGCTTCGAATAAGGGTATAGCACTGCACAGTGGCACCTACTGTATAGTGTGAAAGCGCGCGACCGGTACACGACATTCCATCGTCAGATGACGACACCGGGCGATACAGGGCAGTAGCCTGCGACCGAAAGCCAAGGTTGAGAAACGAAGCATATCGTGAAAGCGACGTATAAACCCGCCGTAGCACTTCTGGCTGTGTTCCAGCAGATATCAGGCTCATAAGCGCGCCGCCCGCATTCCAGTGCATATTCCCTACATTACCCCGAAACTGCGTTACGAGCGCAGGAATTCTGCCATCGGGCTCTTGATGTTCAAGCAGCGTGAGTAGGGTTGCAGTCGCCTCTGGAACGGCATTAAGTGCAATCAGCTCTGAGATTATATTTGACATATGCGCACTGGCAATGCAGCGGCGGCCGTTCAGTGTGGTGATAACAAAAGGGGAGGGCGGTTGGGTGATATTTTGCTGAATGGTTAATTTGTCGACTGTGTTAAGCTGCTGGGTATACAGTTTTTCAAACCTTGGATCACTTGACCGTATACGCGGGGCGGTTAACGCTGTGATGTCCTCAGCACCAGTATCAATCCCTCGTACAGCGCCTGCAAGATCGTCTCTTAACTGACTTATCGAGAGTTCGGTGTCGGCTGTTAAACATATTCCCACAGCAATCGAGTCCCCTTCGCCCGCAAGGGCTTCCACGTTAAAATGCAGGCCAATGTGGGCCAGGTTGGAAGAGCTTTCTGTTGAGGACGCGAGAGGAGGCTACTGAAACTTTCTGCCCGTAGAGCATTCTGAAAGCGGCGAGGGCACCCAGTCGCTAGCATCCGGCCAATTTTCGGAGAGTACCTTTACCCGCGAATCTGGTAGCCTGCTTGCACCCATGGCTGCCCACAACGAGTACGCTTTCGCTCCAAGAGAACCTGAATCAAGATGATTTGGCGTCAGAAATTGCTCGTCGTCGGCTGCCCTGTCAGTCGTAAGTTTCCAGGATGCGATGTCCGACGTCAGCGCAACTTCATCGAAGGAACTACCGGGTGAATTCGTCAGGAGAGTCCTCACAATGATGTCCAAGCTAACAGGCGAGGAGCCCACGTTGTTCAGGCTGATAACGGAGATGAGCGTATCCGTCGCGGTGATATAACGCGACTCCTGTACGCGGACACCCGCTAGCGAGTCGACAGTGTACATAGTAGTGACCACTCGATCGTCCATTCGGGTATAGGCTGGTACCAGGTGGGCAGGCTGGCCGGTATCGGTCAGGAGTGTGATTGTATACAGTCTGTCGAGTGCTAAATCAGCGTAACTACCACGATTCCAAAATCCTGGCGGCGCGTATCCGCTTTGTGGACAGATATCGTAGCTTAGCCATTTGCCTTGAAGTACATTGTTCTCGAAAACTGGCATGATGAAACTTTAGATCCGTTCGGGTCGCGGGTGCACCATGTGCTTCGTTGAACCGACGCGCCGATTTAAATGGGAATATTGTAGTAATTGTGGTAAAGAGGATACCGTAATCTTGAAGCAATTTGCCTGCACCTTCGAGTAAATCCTTTCCCTGGCATCCTCGTAGGTTGGGTAATAGGTTGCTGACTTTCAAGCGGCCACAATGAGCTGGTGGAACTTGGCTGCATGCAGCTCGGTAATCATTCCACGGGCCGCTTCAACTACTAGGCGCCAATCCCCATTCTGTTGAGCACGAAGCAGCCTCATTTCCGGATACCAATTAGTTGTGTCCCCGTGGTTGCGCCATCGCCAATCAGGTAGCGGCGGCAGCATAAGTATCACCGGTAACCCGATGCTGCCTGCCATGTGAACCACGGATGTATCCACGGAAACAAGTAGGTCCATCTGGCGCAGAAAGTCACTAGTGCTGTACCAGTCCTCTAGAAGGTGCCCTAAGTCGAAAGGCCGGTAATCCTCTTCAATATCGTTTAGCTGTAGTGCAGCATCCCCTTTTTGAAAACTGAAGCATTTAACCGATGACAGTTGTAGTAAGGGTGTTAGAGCCCGAAGACTCATGGAGCGGTTTGCGTCGTTAAAATGGTGAGGACTTCCTGCCCATACGATGCCTACGTTAAGCTTTGAGGAGGACAACGGAAGTTTCTGCCGGGGTGGCAGATCCCACGTAACTCCCGGAATGCCGGGAACTAGAATATCGTTGCATGATTCTGAAAGTATGTGTGGCAAACTCATCAAACTCGCCTGCCGGTACCAGGAATGACCGTTATAGGGTTCACCTTTGTCACACTCAACGAACGAGCAGTGCGGGTACCAATTCTTAAATAGTTTTCCAAGTCCTTTATTGCACTGGACAACAATCTCGCAGTCCGCATGCTGCAACAGTTTAAGATAGCGGGAGAACTGAATTTGGTCGCCCAGGCCTTGTTCTCCCCAAATGAGCAGTGATCTACCATGAAGCGGCTCGCCCTGCCAATGATGAGAGTTGTAGGCGCGTGGGTTGTATTTGGGAAACGCGAGTCGATGTTCGTAGTGTTTAAAGCCCTCTTTCATTTCGCCACGGGTGAGCAGTAGAATAGCAAGATTGGTATGGGCGGCGTCGTGAGTAGGGACTAACCGGATGGCTTCGCGCTGCGCCTGTTCAGCCTCAGCATAGCAGCCAAGCGACAGCATCTCGACGCCGAGATTCGTATAGGCATCGGCGTTTTCTGGTTGCAATTCAATTGCACGCTTATAGGCAGAGATAGAGCCCTGAGTTTCGCCCATCTGCCGCAACGCGTTACCCAATTGAAACCAGGCTGAGTCATTGCAGTCCTTGCGGCATGTCGCCTCACGCCATGCACTCACGGCCTCGGATTTGTTGCCCGCCGCCCATTGCGTAATTGCGAGATTCTGCCAGCACTCTGCGAGTTCTGGGTGAAGAGCGCAGAGCGCATTATGATGTGGTACTGCATCAAGTGGGCGACCTAGCGAATGCAGGATGATTGCAGAGTTAGAATGTGCCTCTGCACAGCCTGGGTGTGCGGCAACAACTGCCTGAAATATGAGCAATGCTTCAGGTTGTTTCTGTTGATCCAAAAGGGTTGCTGCAGTCTGCAGCACGGGCTGCAACAGCGATTGGTCTACGCGGGCCGCATTGCCAAGCTGCTGTGCTGCCTCGCTAAACCTGCCGGCGTCGCAGTAAGACGTACCAAGGTGATACTTTACCAGCCCAGATGCCGGCAAGAGTTTTGCAGCGGTCTCGAGGTGGTTGATCGCTTCGGTGGTCATGCCACTTTCGCGAAGCAGAGACGCCAGATTGAAATATGCCGCACCAAAATGGGGCGACTGGCGGATAGCCGTTCTGTACATCTGCTCTGCTTCCCCGGTACGACCAAGTGCCCTGTACGAATTCGCGAGGTTATAGCGGGTTAACTCGTTTGCGGGTTCATACACTGCAGCAACAGACAACAGGCTAACGGCCTCATCATGGCGCCCCAGGGCAGCAAGTACCTCACCCAACATTGCATTGCACACAGGACTGTGCGGATTTATTGCCAGAGCCTGTCGCAATAGTCGTTCTGCCTCGTTATCCTTACCGGCCTCCACAAGCGCTGCTGCGTTTACGAGCAGTGTTTGGAAATTACTGGATGGTGCGTGATTACGTAAGTTAACACTCTTGTTGGGAAGGCGTCTCAATGTACGTGAACTCCTGGTAAGTTGCAGTGGAAAATATTATTCACGTATATTATCGGCAAATACCGAAACTATACTGAAGCTTTTGTAGACAGATGCATTAAAAACCGCTATACTGCCTCCAATAACCGGTTGTTTGCCACCCAAAGCGGTGTCGAAAAGATTACCCGAGGAGATTTCCGGTGATAGTAAGAAATGTGACTTTACTGTGCGCCATTCTTAACTGCCTAAATGTACTGGCTGCAGGGGCTAATCCAACTGGCCAGCTCGTTCCCGTGAATGTTAACATTGGAGGAGTACGTCTGGATGCACCGCAACAGGCACTTTCAAACGGTCGCGATACGTTTGTACCCATCTCCGCACTCAAACTCCTTGGAGCCACCTGGAAAGTCGATAGACGTGATGAAACTGTTAAGGCAGAATGGGGAGCGGGACAGCAGCACTCTGTATTCGCAATAGTGCGTCCAGACGGCCAGTCAATGCTAGCTCTAGACGACCTCGCCCGTGCTTTTGGCGGGCTGGTGGTGCGGCCAAACGTAGATGGAAGCAAAACATCGAAGGTAAATGGTGATGTCTATCTTCTCGCTATTGTGAGGAGCATCGTATCAACCAATACCGCGCTGGACATAACGACAAGTTTTCCGGTAACCGCTAACGTGTGGATGATAGACGATGCACCACCGCGTCGAGGAATAGTAGATCTTTATGGCTGTTATCTACCAGATGGTCTGGTGCCCGCAAGCCATGCAAACTCACGGAACAAGGGATTCCGAATTCGCGCAGCCCAACGAAACTTCTCCACTACCCGGGTTGTTGCCGAATTAGGCGCCAACAAGTACCTTCGCGTTGGCCAACGCACTGCATCACCTGGTGTCACAACTTTATCGACGACTTTTCACATTCGCCAACCAGGTACAAGGGTAGTCATTAATGTGCCCGTCGCTAAAATACCTCAGCTTCCTGTACAGCGCGCAGGTGCTTTAAGCTGGCAAGCTTCAGGTGCTGACAGTGGTTCGCACAAACCGCTCGTTGCCAGCACAACACAGGTACCCGCTGAGCAGGCCGCACAAGCACCCACTTCACCGAACGTGCAACCGGCGACGGTGCCAAACGGCACATCGGTTAATAACGTGACATCACCGCAGACACCAGTAAATGTTGGAAACGTTAATGCACAGGAACCTGAAGGTGCAGCCCCAGCTGTTACAGCTATTCAGTACAACACGATATCGCCCACACAGGCCACTATTGTAGTGTCTGCTGGTGGAACAGTCTATCCTGTAGTTCACTACCTTTCGGGTGGCAGCCTTGAGATCGTTTTGCGAGGACTTCCGCTGAATCTCACCGTACCGGGACAAAACAGCATCATACTTCCAGAG
>JAJZFK010000074.1 GCA_021805405.1 bacterium | reverse complement strand
ATTTGCATGGAATATGCCATCTTGGGCCGTGGTATACCAAATGTAAACCGATCACCAGACTGGCGTACCTGGAAGACGTGGCCGTTGGAATCCTTCATTGTGACGGTTACTGGGCGTGGAGAACCTAGCTCACTGGAATAAATCCTGCACTCCCATGTACCCTGCCCTTCAAACGAGAAGTTATCGCTCTGTCCTGGTTTCTCCAGGCGACCGGTAAAACCTGCAGGCAACAACGTTACTGCGGAGGGCTGTGCATCGGTAACGACAGGATACGCAGAAGCCATCATGGGCCGCGATCCCTGCGGAGTGCGAGCACGGAATACGCCGGGCTGCTGTGGCACCCTTACCGTTACAGTTGGTACAACAGCGCCCTCGTTATGACTGAACACCTGCGATGAAACAGTGCTGCCGACAGTTGCCGCTACTGGAAACATTACTCCAGCATAGGGCAGCGTACCCATAGCAAGGTGATAAACGTCTGCAGGACTGGAGTGCCCTAAAAGGTCGCGCACCTCAACAACATAGTTGCCAGTAGCTGGGCACACCCAATCAATTAGCGGGTCTAACTCAAAATAACCGTGGTTCTCCGCAAGCTGTGCTCCTGTCGGATCATACAACCTAAGTTCCGGGTTAAAAAATAGTTGGGTATCGTCGTTATATCGAAATGACTTCAGGTCGAAAACGTAACGATTACCTTTAACAGCAGCAAATCTAAACCGATCCAGTTCGCTATTCTGGGTGATACAGCCATTCACTACACAAGGCAGTGTTACCGCTTGAGACAACAACTTTGCGCTAGAGGGTATGGCGAGAACCTGAGGAAGCGCATCGACTTCAAATTTGGCTTCGGTAGAGATTCCACGTGGAGTAACTACTCTCAGGTTGTAAATTCCCGGTTCGGCATTTGGGGCTATGGTGATCCTGGCAGAAACCTTACCGCCTTGTGCCGCACTCTGCAAATATTCAATAATTTTCTGTGCATCCGGCGGTGATATTGGCGCCTGGTTTTTTGCAATCATACGGTGCACCGTGGCAGCCCATTGCGCGGGTGACATGTCACGGTTGGCGGGAGAGCGCAGCTCGTGGCAGTTGCCGCACTTGGCACGCCACAAAGGTTCGTTACGCGTATCCACATGCGACTGATCTGCGAAGACCGTAGCCTGAATTCCTGGTTGGTAAACTAACATCCTGCTGGCACCCGTAAGGTTGCTTCCCTTAACTTCTGTGGTAACCGTAGTACCTTGCTGCCCGCTCACCGGGAAGAATGACTGGATAACAGGGGCATCTGCCTCCTGTGCAGTGCACGCTGCAGGGAGCAGCGCTAGCAGAAGCACGGCGAACACGGCTATAGGTCGTTTCATTTGGTGTGCTTAGTCCTGTGTGTTAGGGGTTTAACCTTGTGGAAGGCCAGACGCTTTTGTGGCGCAACCAAACCCCTAAGCGGCGGCGGGGCCTGAATATGCTCAACGGAACCGTTACCCGTATTCCACTGGTAGATCATACCGTCGCGCCCACCGCCATAGGCCGTCTTGCCATCGCTACTGATATCTACACCGTAAAACGGATAGTGCGATATGTGATCAACGCGCAGTTGGCGGCCGTCAGCCTGCCACATGGTTTCCGCGCCATCCATTCCGCAGGTAAGAATGATCTGCCGATTGCCCGTTACAGCAAGGTCGTTGACCCCGCCGTCATCGGCGAATTCATCGCGAAAGAAATAGCTGCCCCAGTCTTTATCGCGATTATCATAACCAATACCGGCCCAGTAGATGTGACCATCCAGCGAGCCAGCAACAAACTGTGTGTCGTTAATGAACTGCACACAGGTTACCCCGTCGCCGTATTGATCGAGATTAGCAACTGAATGCAACGTCTTCTGATCCCACGCCTTCACCATGTGGTCACGTCCACCAGACAGAAAAGGGATACCAGCATTAGGCGAAAATGCAACGGCTTGAACCTGGTCGTTGTGTTCGGTAAGCATCGTATTCTTGGCGGAAGGAAGGTTCTGATAGACGCGTACGTCGTGATCGTCCGAGGCAGTTACGAGTGTCTTGCCATCATTGCTAAAGGCAAGGGCTTCTATAACATCATCCGCGCCTTTTAGTACCGTCGGCTTGTGACCAGTCACTCCATCCCAAATCAGAGCCTCCCCATCGCGATCAGGTAAACCGCACCCAATCGCGATAGTTTTGCCATCTGGTGTGAAGGCTATGGCCCGTGCCCCACCGGAAACCGAGGTGCATACACTAAGCAGTTTCCAGGTCGCCGTATCGTACACCAGAACACGGTGGAATACGCCAACCGCCAGCCGACCGCCCCTGGGGCTAAGCTTCACCGAAAATACCGCACTAAGCCTGTAGTGTACCACCGGCGCGGTTACAGGTACCGGCGGCGTGGTCGCAACCGGTTTAGGCGCTGCTCCTGTGGCCGTAGCACAAGAGACAGCAAACCAGGTCGCGGCCAGTAACGCCGGCGTGCAGCGAGAAGCTCGCATTACGCTAGTGCCTGCTTGATGGGCGAACCACCCCTTGCAAGCGTAATTCGCACACCCTCAGGCGAGGAGATAGACTGGTGATAATCAATACCCAATGCATTGTAGATAGTAGCGGCTACATCTTCTGGATGTACAGGATCGGATACCACCTGCATACCTCTCCCATCAGAGGAACCTACTACGTTGCCACCCTTAATGCCGCCACCTGCCATCAGAACCGAGAAGCATGCTGGCCAGTGGTCTCGACCGGCGTTGCGGTTGACAATAGGTGTTCTGCCAAACTCACCCATTACAACGACGAGAGTGCGCTCAAGCATCCCGCGCTGGGCCATATCAGCAATAAACGTGGCAAACCCCTGATCAAAGGTAGGAAGCAGGCTGCCACCCATTGCCGGGAAGATATTGTAGTGGTTATCCCAACCGCCAACTGTAACCGTAACAAAACGCGTGCCGGCCTCGATAAGCCTTCTGGTTAGCAGCATGCTCTGTCCAAACTGGTTCCAGCCGTAATTACCACGAATCGCGGAGGTCTCTTTTGTAAGGTCGAAGGCAGCGCGCGCCTTGTCGGACGACAGAAGCGTGTACGCACGGTTGTAGAACTCATCTACTGCGTGTGCCTCATCGCAGCCCTTTTCCTGCTGCCGGAAAGCGTCGTCTACTACGTCACGAAGAGCCCGTCGTCGGTCCATGCGGTGACGCGTAACTCCCGCGGGTGCGTCCAGCCCTTCGCCATGGTAGTTGGCATCGGTAGGATTACCACCCGGGCAGTACGGGTTAAGTGCCGCACCAAGGAAACCGGCACCCATGGGCTCTTCTGGCTGCTCCACAGAGATATATGGAGGTAAAGCGCTTCGCGGTCCCAGTAATTTTGATGCTACAGAACCATAGGATGGTACTTCAAAGCCCGGCAGCGGAAGGAAGCCGGTGAGCATGTAGTGGGTGCCAATTTCATGAACAGCAGTTGGGCTCGTCATGCTGCGAATGAGCGTGAGTTTGTCCATCACCTTGGCGGTACGCGCAAGGTGTTCGGTAACCTGTATGCCATCCACATTGGTGCCGATAGAATTGAACTGGCCGCGAATTTCCACTGGAGCGTTCGGCTTAGGATCCCAGCTGTCTACATGGCTTGGCCCGCCAGCCGTCCATATAAGAACAACAGAATCGGCGGTGCCATCGGTGCGGTCCGGGTTAGTCTTCTTGGTTGTCTCCGCAAGTGCATAGTACTTCGAGAGCGTAAGGCCCATAAAGCTTAACATTCCCACTCGCAGAACGTCACGCCTATGAAACTTCTCGCAATCTCCCAGCCAGTTGTAACTCATCGCAATCCCTCCGGTTTTGTGACATTTTGTCCCGATTGGTATTACATTAACCCAGTACTTCAGTGATTAAAATAGAACTCTCGCGCCGAAATGAGCGCCCAAAGCAGATCCTGCGCACCTTCCGGTCGTGTTTTGGCCTGCTGCATGATCGTTACGCACTTCGCTACCTCCCCAGGCGAAGGATCGCGGCAGAACGTGCGCAGGTACAGGTATTTCACTAGCTGCTGCGGCGTCTGCGTATCCGCCAGCCCCTGGCGAAGTGTGCTTCCATAATTCACCTTGTTTTCCAGTTGCGGTGAGTTGATCATGGTAAGGCACTGCATAAGGTTCGGATCCAGTTGTGGATCCAGATCGGTTAGAAATTCGCGGTGTGAAACGCCAAACGCATCGGAAAAGGGTGTTTTAACAGGAAACGCCGCCTGAATGGCAAGCGCACGATCCGGAAATGCCCCGTACTGCCGCCTGCTTCCGGTCGCTTCATTAACCATATCTAACAGCACTTGCGCCGGCATAGGATGCGCGATGTAGTGCGAAAAGAACTGTTCGTCCAGGTCATTGGTGTGGTTTGGCAACGATGTGAGCTGGTACGTTCGTGAGTTTAAAATTAACCTGATCATGTGCCGAATGTTATAACCGCTTCGTTCAAATTCGGCAGAAAGGGCGGTTAGTAAGCCCGGCACGCTCGATGGGGTTGTGGCACGCATGTCATCTACAGGATTTATAATGCCCATTCCAAAGTAGTATGACCAAAGCCGGTTCATAGCGGCGCGCGCAAAGTAAGGATTAGATGGCGCTATCATCCAGTCGGCCAGTTCCTTTATCTGGTTAGCCGCTGGAGGAGCCGGGCCATCACCGCCCAGAAAGGTGGGTGGGGCCACTTTGCCACGGTTGGGACCGAGGATAGACTGGTTGATGAGCTGCGCATTTGCATTGTAATCGATTACCTGCTCGTCTAGCAGCTTGCCTGGCGTTATACCGACTTTCTGGAAGAACGCCGAAAAGTTCCAGTAATCATCCGTTGTCCACTTGTCGAATGGGTGTTTATGGCATCTTGCACAAGCCATCCTGACACCTAGAAATGCTTCGCCTACATTTTCAGCGCGGTCGTTTGCCGAATACTCTACCCGGTAGAAATTGGTTGGACCGTACTGCTCGGAACTCCCCTTCGCCGTAATGATTTTGTATACAAACTGGTTCCAGGGCAAGTTCTTGTTCACCTGGTTCCAAATCCAGTCGTAAAACAGTTCAGCGCTCCGCTGCCGCGATGTATAATTTGAACCCTGGAATACGTCGGGATTAACTCGCAACAGGTCAGCAAGTCGAAGTGAACGTAAGTCTACAAAG
>JAJZFK010000058.1 GCA_021805405.1 bacterium | reverse complement strand
ACTGCCCGGTTGGTCGTTCCGAATGTTATATGTGATGTTACGTACGGATGCTGTATTATAACTGGCCCGGTGGCGCAGAGGAAGACTCCCTGCCATAGCCCCATGTCGCGGTCGGCAATTCCCGGCATCCAGTCCCAGCCAATGGTGTCGAAAAATGTAGGCGCATTTCCTTCGAGCACGCCGCCATTGGGCCCGTAACCCCTGCCGAGCGTCTGAATATCCGGGTGACCAGGTTGCAGCGGTGGAAGAATTTCAACTGCTAGCACGTTTTCATGGGCGAGGAGGAGATTGGTGGTGATATTGAAGATGCCTCGCGTAAACGCACCGGCGATCTTGCCAATCAGTACTCCGTTCACCCAGACGTTTGCCATATAGTTAATTCCGTTAAATTTCACGAACACCTGCCGGTTGCGATAGCTGTGTGGAAGAAGAAACGATGTTCGGTACCAGTAAGATTTTCTACAAAGGCTATCTGGAATGATTTTTGGAAGGCTGTTACGGCCATAAAGGGGTTCGGGATAGACGCCATCAGCTACCAGGCTGGTCAACACTGTTCCTGGTACAACTGCGCGATACCATGGCGATGAAGGCTGAAAGGCCGACGTAGAGACTATGTTGCCCCTTTGATGCACGCGACTCTCGTCTTGCAAAAGCCAGTGGGAGTTTAACGGTATGGACGGCGGAAAGCTAGAGCCGGCGTGAGCTCTCGTGCTGAGCAGCAGACAATTGGCGACCAAAGCCAACATTGCGGTGGTTCGCAGCGCGGTAAGGCGCTTACCCCGCGCAGGCGTAATAGTTAGCATAGAATTATAATTGCCCTCCATGTATACAGTCGATCGTCTCCAAACGCTGTTATCGGCACTAACTTTGCCAGTTGATGTTTTAGCGGTGCAATACAACAACATATTTAATGTGCAAGCAGCAGCTAAACCTTATCCAAAATATGACCGAACTATTTTTGCCATCTGTTGAGGCGGCACCTGGTAGTTTTGTCGCTGGCCAAATGGAACAGTGGTCATTCTAACCAAAATTTGCCAGAGATGGCAAATTGAAGGACGTGTTTGCGGTATGAAAGCTAAACGACGGGGAAAGTGTCTGTTGCAGCGCACCAAGCATCTCCGCAACCCAAAGGGTACATGGCAGTTGATACTTCCCCAGAGTAAGAGAGATCGGTATGTTATCGATAACACAACCATTTTGTCACAATATATAAATTGTGTCAAGCCTGATTTAACTGGTATCATCACTGAGGAACATGGTGCCATTTGAAGGACAAAATCGAGAAATTTCCACATCTCATTGTAAAACATTCTTCTCGGCAGCAGTTTACCCGCGGCGCATTCTGTGGAACGAACTTACGTCTGTTACATCAGGGCTAGGCACCTTTTCGCTGTGAAAACTCGCCTGCGTAGTCTGGATGACATCACGATAAAACGCAACAGGGAGCATGGATAATGAAGGACGTAGAGCGGTTGTATGATCCGCCCTCGATACTCGTGCGATTCCGCACCAACACGTGCGGCGAACAGTGGTCGTCCAACTGGGACTCAAAATTTCGGGAAGAGAAGTCCTGCTATTCCGTAGCAAGTGTTCAGAATCAGAAGTAGGGTTGCCTTCCGAAGGTGGAAGGCAACCCTACTAAGAACTCGTCCTTACTGACCTGCTGGTACTGCGGGCCTACTTGCCGGGCCATTTGCAGGTCCACCAGGCTGGCCGGGACCGTGGTACTGAGGTGGAGGGCCCGTTTTTGTCCAATCCTGTTTCTTTGAACCAAACTGCGCTTTATGCGAGCATCCTGACGAAAGCCCGATTACTGCCGTTAGCGCAAGCAGCATAGCATAACGACCGGCAGTGCTTGTTACCATACTAGAACCTCCTAGTTTGACGTGGTACGTGTTCGATCCCACATCTTGAGGAATGCGCTTGTGCAGGTATTGCCGATACGAGGATCTGGGTTAACCGTTTGCTGAGGGATCATGGCTTTAACGTGCCCATCGGCAAACGCAAAGTTACCAAAGCCGTTGTGCAGGCCAACCGTTCCTGTTGAGTTGGGATCAGCTGGCTTCCACGTACCGTCGACACCAACTGTGAACTTTCCGTTGTCCATTCCGCCTGCCTGCCCTGGCAGCTGGTTGCCGGCATCTACACCGTCATCCCCAATAATAACGGCTGCCCACGTACTGAACGCTCCCTCAATTCCACCGTTGTCCTGTTTATACATCCATGAATTTGGGCCCATAGTGCGCCTTTCCGAAAAGAGAATCGTCTCTGCCGGAAAATTGACAGAAGCATCACTTACTGCCAGTGCATAGTCTGTACACCAGGTGCGCGCAGGATTGATAAGGCCGCAGAGACTCCAGCTTCCTGTCCAGCAGAAGTTGCCGTTCGCGGCATAACTAAAGGTTGGTCCAGACCAGGATGGAGTGTAGTGGGAGTCATCCGGGCATCGGAGTGCGTTGTAGTCCTTGATATAGGGCTGTGTCTCGAATATCCAGGTGCCCTGCCATCCCCATCCATTTGTTGGACCCGCAACTCCTTCGTTGCAGAACGACTCGTCATAATCCTGAACGTACATCAATGTGGCGAGCGTGATCTGGTTCATGTTAGAGATGCAAGTGATGGCTCTCGCCTTCTCGCGAGCTTGTGCAAACACAGGGAAAAGTATTGCTGCAAGAATAGCGATTATTGCGATTACAACCAATAATTCGATGAGTGTGAACGCGAAACGCCTACCATGTTGGGTGCAGGTAGTCCGGTTCGTTAATGATTGATTACGATGCATGGTCTTCTCCTGATTTATCACAATGTCGGATGTACGACGATCGATCGGTAATACGTGGTAATTAGTTTGGCTAAAATTACCGGGTGTTGCGAGTTTATCTATAATCTCGCATGGCTGCCTCCTTCCAGCTTACTAGCACGCGGCGCAGCAGTTGTATCGCGAACAATGAGTTCAACGTCTAGGGTTCGTCGGCAGGCAGATGGCCGTTCTCCTGCCATTATCCACCAGAGCATATGCATAGCCTGGCGACCAACTTCTACAGCGTCCTGTCTCACGGTGGTCAGCCCCAAAGAACTACTAGCATCCGGTACGTCATCGAAGCCAATAATGGAAAAGTCTTCAGGTACGCGCACGCCTTTTGCAGTGAGCATCTCGAGCCATTCTATGGCTGTGGAGTCATGGCCAACAATTAGGGCAGTTGGCGGAAAAGGCAGTGATTGCAGTTGGTGCCAGTGTCGCTCGATGTCACTGGCAAATGATTCATCAACGATGAGCATTTGGGGTGTGCAGTCTAGCCCCAACTCGAGCATGACCTGCCTATAAGTTGCGGTTCGCTGACGCAAGTCAAAAGTATCACCTGGACGGTGAAACGCAATGCGCGAATGGCCTAGAGCATGCAGGTGCAGTATTGACCTGCGAACTCCAGAATAGTTATCAATTAGTACTGAGCCCATAGTGTCCGGCAGCTCTCCATTGTAGAGAACCACAGTGGGCAAGCCACCTTCCGCAAGTTGTGTAAGTTCCCCTCCAGTGAGCACATGAGGGCTAACTATAAGCCCGTCAACTCTGCCATCCATAAAGGTTGGCAGAAATGAGTCGGTAGCGGGCCCTAGCAGCTTGGAGTACAAAAGGATATCCTTACGGTACGCATTACTCGCTTCATAGATTCCTCGCATTATATGCATCGCAAGGGAGCGGTTGACGCTTTCAAGGCTAAACGGCCATGTGCATATTCCAACCGTGTTGGCGCTTCCGCATTGTAATGTGCGAATTAGTGCGTTGGGAGCAAAGTGCAAAGTGGCGGCTGCCTCAAATACGCGTGCCTTGGTTGCTGTCGCCACCTCAGGCTTGTTATTGAACGCTTTGGATGCCGTGCTAATTGACACGCCTGCCTGCCGTGCAACGTCTTTTAGTTTTGCCCGTCTTAGTACCATGACTCGGTTCACCTTGAATAGTAAGTGAGGAATAGCCGTTAGATTCGCGCATAAATTGGCTTCGAAACTAAGTTTCATACACTATACTGCGATTAATCTCAATTGTCAAGTATGTGAAAGCAGAATGTTTTAGCCTGAGATAACATACCATATCATCTTCCGAGTTTATTAAGATTAAGTGTTTGCAATACCAAGTGCATCAACAGGTGAGGAGTGAAGGATGGCTCTGGTGTTGTCTACAAAATAAATAGGGTCTCTGCTCGTTTGCAGAGACCCTATTTCCTACCCGTTTAGATTCTGGGAAAGGCTGCGTGTGCTAGTGGATGCTCCATTTAATAGACCCAATTGAGCGCGGCTCATTGGCTTCAGCGGATGCCCACTTCTTGTTAGGTGACACCGACGCTACGAATTGCAGGTTTCCACCCGATGTAATGGCCGCTGCACTAATGTAGTCATCCTTTAGCGGACGCCCGTTTAACGTTACCGACTTTACATACACTGCTTTCGCGCCTGTAGGGGTGGAGGTGATAGTAAACTGCTTGCCCGCATATGGACTAGAAAGCGTAATTGTAATGCGCGGGAAAACAGGAGTCGAGATCGCGAAAGTTGTGCTTGCAGGATCGATTGCGTAGAGGCCCATCATTCCACATACGCACCATGACGACATTTCGCCAAGATCATCGTTTCCTGGTACGCCGTCGGGGCTTACTGTATAGTCCTCGCTTAACACGCGACGAACTACGGCCTGAGTTCGCCACGGCTTACCCGAGTAGTCAAACTCGAATGGTGCCTCAAGGTCAGTCTCGTTATACGGATTGTAGTACTTGGAGTTCCATTGGGATTTTGGGTAGTTGAAGAACGCCTCCAGTCGCCGGTTAAACCTGTTACGACCAACGGCAGAAACCAGCCATGACATGTCTGAAGGTGCTAGCCACTGATAGTGCCACCCCGAACCTTCCACATATCCCTGGGTCTGGTTGGGATCAAATGGAGTTCGCCATTTGCCATTGGAGAGGCGCGGCCGGAAGTATCCATCCGCCATATCAAATGCGTTGCGCTCGTATTTTGCACGCTGCAGAAGCATAGAAGCGTCGGCGTTGTGGTGCAGCGCATGGGCAACATACGCCAATGAGGCATAGGCCACGCAATCTTCCTGAATTTGTGATACGGAGCCGTAACCCTCTTTGTCATCTGGTACAAAGTGGAGTTTGTTTATCCATGCGATGCTCGACTCGCCGGCATAGTCGTGACCAGGC
>JAJZFK010000030.1 GCA_021805405.1 bacterium | reverse complement strand
TCCAGGGCAAGTTCTTGTTCACTTGGTTCCAAATCCAGTCGTAAAACAGTTCAGCGCTCCGCTGCCGCGATGTATAATTTGAACCCTGGAATACGTCGGGATTAACTCGCAACAGGTCAGCAAGTCGAAGTGAACGTAAGTCTACAAAGGCAGGATCATGCAGAAGTTTATCGATTAATATGGAGCGTTTCTGAGGATTAGTATCCGCTACGAATGCTGTTATCTCATCTGGTGAAGGTAGGCGGCCAAGCGTATCTAGCGTAACGCGCCTCAGGAATTCTGTATCACCGCTCAGCGATGAGGGCACCACATTTAGGTGTTTCAGATTCGCAAACACATATCGGTCAATGATATTATTGGTGGGTATTAGTGGGTATTTGCCGGGCCTGGTTTCCGGAAGGCTTAGAAACGACGCGGAGACTATACCGAGATACCTTCCCAGGATGGCACCACCACCCCAGCGAGTTCCCTTAACCAAACCGTTTACTCCCACTGAAAACACCGTTGGATTAGATGACATGAATACGGTTTGATGAGTAACGTCAAGTCGCTTGCCATTAGAATAGGTTGCAATGGCATGAACCTGAAGCGTTTGCCCAACGTGGTGCAGTACATCCTGATTAGGAGTAATGACTAGCGAGACGGGTCTGGGATCTGACTTATGGAACGGACACCCTTCCTGAATCCATTTGAGCAGGAGTTTATACCGGCGAGAGTGTGTGGTAAACCGCACTCCGCCGCCATGCGAAATCTGGTCCGTGGGTTTCAGTAGAATGAGGCTTCTTGCAGGATCCTGCAGGTTAATTCGACGTCCTCTGTCTCCATACACCAGTGGGGCATAGTCGTCGGCAGGGCTAAGAGTAAGCAGCGAAACCTCAAACCCTCCGCGCCCACCAAACTTACCGTGACACTGCGCACCGGAACAGCCGCTGCGTGCAAGTATTGGGGCAATATCGCGCAAAAATTCTACATGCTTGGGAATTGGCGGTTCTGTTGAAACAGCATTGGCGCTATGGTGCACCACACGGTGAGTCACCTTAGGCATGGCATGGCGAACGGCAGCAACCGAATGACCGGCAAGGCAGAATGTTGTAATAACGACAGCAGCAAGCGTATTGCGGGAATGCATGCTAATTTCCTCGTACGTACGGCGTTTATTACCCGGCTGGTGCGATATCACGCAAATATAATCGATGTTAGACAATTATATTATAAGGCTGTTGCATATATTTTAGCCACTATTAGTATAAATCCGTAATATTTTCTGGGTTTTATTTTTCGAAACATGCAATAAGGGGAAGTAAGCACCGTCGCCTCGGCAGGGCAGCGGTGTTGTTGGAGAACTCTCAATGCGATAAATATGCAATTCCAGCCTGCGATGGTTTACGAGTGATTAGTGGAAACTGGCACAGCAAAATGAGTGTGGAGTGGCTGGTACATTATAGGTAATTTCATTGGTGAGGTTCCAATTCGCACACTATCAAGGTATCACCAAGTTGGCGGCCAAAACCCGCCGCCAACTCGTTCACTCTTAGAGGTTTCGGAGGATTATTCCCTGTGTGCGGGAATCAAGGCGGCTGATGTCCGGAAACTCAAAACGGTTTCCATCCACATCGGTTACAATAACGCGCGAGGATGTAAGCTCTTGCAGGTTATCGCGAATGTTGCGCACCAGAAGCTCTCGACGCCCCTTATCCGTATCAACATCCCAGGCGATGGTGCCAAACTCCTCTTTCACGCTGTACACTTTGCGAATGAGCGGCACAAAATACCGCTTCTCCAGGTCCTGATCCACAACCAACCGGGACTCAGGATCTAGTTGCGACGGATCTATCACCAGGCCGATGTCCTTGTTGGCACTGTCGAGAAACCCAATGTAGTGGTCTGGGTCCGAAAGCGGGAACCCGCGCATGGTTTGGGCGCGCGTCCATGAACGGTGGTTCTCCAGCGTGAGCCGGGTTACCCCTCCTGCCCTAAAAACCCGAATTTCAGCGGGGTTGAGAATACGAAGTTCAAATGCTTCCAGCTCTTGTGCAGGCTGGTCTGTTAAATCTGCCATAGTGTGGTTATTCCTCCACCCTAATCCAGTTACTTACCTCAACAACTACAGGTTGCTGCCTTATAACTGCAAGTGCATCTCTAATCGCTTTACCAGGCGCCTCATGCATTAGCCATACTATATCGGTCTGTTGACCATGAATTGTTTTCTGGATCATCGCCTCTATGTTGATATTGTGATCGCCAAACGCGCCGGCAATAGCCGCAAGTACGCGGGGTCTATCCTGCACTACCATGCGAATATAGTGCCGTGTAACCACCTCATCAATGGGCTGCACCTCACGGTGTTGAAAACAGGTACAGGATACCCTTCCTGTGCTGCCAAAGCGCAGGTTACGGCAAACATCAATGATGTCGCCTACAACTGCGCTACCTGTTGGCCCACTGCCCGCACCGCGTCCATAAAACATGACATCACCAACCGAGTCGCCTACAATGTGAACGGCGTTATATACGTCATTCGTTGCTGCCAAAGGATGCGAATTAGGTATCAGCGTGGGATGTACCCGCACCTGAATACGACCATCTGGCAGCCTCTTGCCCTTACCCAGAAGCTTTATGGTATAACCGAGCTCATCGGCGTAGGAAATGTCCGCAGCACCAATTGTGCGTATGCCCTCTACATAAACGTCGTTCACATTCACACGACTGGTAAATGCGATAGAGGCAAGGATGGCTATTTTATACTGAGCATCAAAACCGTCCACATCGCTCGTAGGATCTGCCTCGGCATAACCAAGCTGCTGTGCTTCCTTCAAGACGGCATCCAGGCTTGCACGTTCGCGAGTCATGCGAGTTAAAATGTAGTTGGTGGTACCGTTTATTATCCCAGTTACTTCCTGAACTGCATTGCCGGAAAGCGCATTTTTCATGGGCTGAATAATGGGTATTCCGCCGGCAACACTGCCCTCAAACTGCAGGTCCAGATTTCTTCGCGCCGCCTCCTCCATTAATCCGCTACCCACCTTGGCAATCATCTCTTTGTTAGCGGTTACAATCTGCTTACCCGATTGTAGGGCGTGCATAACATATGTGCGTGCAGGCTCTACACCTCCAATAAGCTCGCACACAACATCAATAGAGGGATCACCCACTATTTCCATAGGATCGGCGGTGAGAAGGCTCCGTGGGACTTCCACTGCGCGCTTTTTATTTACGTCTCTCACAGCAATTCGCGTTATCTCGAACGGAAGACCTATTTTTTGCTCAATCTCCGATCGGTTGCCGTTCAACAGCGATACTGTGCCAGAACCAACGACTCCCAAACCGAGAATTCCTATACGCACTTTCTCTTTTTTAAATTTGTCGCTCATGAACCGGCCTGGTCTTTCCTTAACACCATGAGTACGTCTCCGGTATGAACAAGGCGGCCATCTGCTACCGGAATCTTTACAATCACGCCTTCGTGCTCCGATTTGAATTCCGAGAACACTTTCATCGCTTCCAGAATTCCAACTGTCTGTTCTACGGAAACATGATCACCAACGTTAACCATTGATGGAGCACCTGGCTTTTCGCTTCGGTAGAACACCCCGACCATGGGCGAAACGAGCGAAACCAGGTTCGCATCATCTACACGAGTTGCAGGAACCTTCAGCGACACGTCTGCGGAAGCAATCTGCAACCGCGCAGGCAGCGCAGCAATCTGCTGGGCCGGCGAGACGTGAGCAGGCTTTGGATTTGGGCCCCGTAGCCGAATGTACTTACCATTTTCCTCTAGCACCAGTTCTTTCAGGTGCTGTTGGTCCATAAGGATAATTAGCTGCTGAATCTCATCCAGCTCAAATCCGAGTATCGCCATGTGGGCGCAGTTCATCCTGTATTAAATTCGCGCGCTTGCCCGTTTGCGTTACTGCCGTGGGGCAACCTGCCAGCTTAGGGAGTATACCCTAAATTTCTTAAAAGGCATTTCGAGACGCAGTTTGCCCGACAGGATCATAAGCTACGCGAATATTCCAATAAAGAGCACGTTGGCATAGATTATGCATTAATGTCTATTTACCACTCATATAATTACGACGAAGTAAGAGCGGCTATACTTTGACCATTCTTTTGTTGGTTAACTCGTGCCAATGAATGCGAGTAAATGCAGATTAGGAGCCGAAACTGTGCGTAACATCATTCCTGTAGTGATTCTAGGGGTGCTAAGTGTTTCATTGTCCCCATTGCCGGCGGCGGCACTTACGCTCTATGGCGGAAGCGGTGGAACGGCTACTCTTAACTGGCTGATGCCCACAACCGTTGACCCAGATACCCTGACAATTACGTCGCTTACAACCTATACCAAAGAGGACAATGGAACAGCACTAACTGGGACAGTGTTTCAACCAGATAGCACCACCGTAGGCCAAAACTACGGTCTACAAATCAACGGAAATGTGCATAACCCCATAACGGGTTTAACATCTCCTGTGGTAGCAGTGCAGATCTGCTTTGCATACACCGGAACAATTAATATAGCATCGATCACCGATCCAAACATAAACTCGTCAACAGGTAAACCTTACGTTCCGTGGTCGATTTCGGGCTATGTCTCAAAAGGGGAAGAGTGCTTTCTCTTTAGGCAACAACCCGGCTCAGCAGACCTCGATATTGGCGCATGGTATGCCGTGCTACAGGGCAAATCCACCGACCCAGCATTTGCCAGTTCTACGGTTTCTATCAATGGTTATACCGTGCCACCGCCAGTTCCAGAAGCATCGTCTGTCGTTGGGCTCTTGGCTATGATCACATCTGCAGCATTTGCGGGAGGATTGCGTCGCCGCACGGCCCTACAAAACAGAACGACTGCTTAACGTTTTTCAGTCTGCAACATTATGCCAATACCCCGACTTTCGTTGGTCGGGGTATAATTTTTTGCATGTTACACATACTCCTTGTACCAGATGGTGCCGCAGATCTACCGCTACCCGAGCTCAATGGTCTCACTCCGTTGCAGGCCGCAAATACGCCTAACCTGAATGCTCTGGCATCTCATGGCAGCGTCGGCTCCGTGCAGGTAACGCCACTGGAGATGTATCCTGGTAGCGATGCTGCTAATATGGCACTGCTCGGCTACAATCCATCCGAATTCTACACGGGCCGTGGTCCGGTAGAAGCTGCTGCAATGGGTATTCAGCTATCCCCCGAGGACATTGCTTTTCGTTGCTCACTCATAACCGCGACGAGTGACACTCTA
>JAJZFK010000227.1 GCA_021805405.1 bacterium | reverse complement strand
GTGGTATCTCCCTATGTTTAGTTAATCGGGACCGCTGCCGGTCCCTGTCGCGGTGGAGGCTGTCCACCGCGCCAAGAATCTGCACGCTGGAGTGGCGTGCATCGCGCTCCTTCTTGTGGTTCGCGATTTCTGAATTGCGGGGCCCATTAGTTGGCTCCGCTCTCCTTATGGTGCTCTGCAATTACTTGCTGAGCGATGTGCGGTGGCGTCTCTTCATAGTGAGCCACCTCTGCACGGAACGAACCCCGGCCCCTCGTAATGGACCGAAGATCGATTGCATACCGCAGCATTTCGGATTGAGGCACGGAAGCCTTCAAAACGGTTGTGCCGCCTGCAAATGTTTCTGTTCCCAGTATACGGCCGCGTTTGCCGGAGAGGTCGCTCATGACATCGCCGAGCATGCCATCGGGTATGGTCACCTCTACCGCCATTATGGGCTCTAGTAGGACGGGATGCGCCTTCAAGGCAACAGTATTAAATGCTATTATACCAGCCATGATGAATGCAGCCTCCGAGGAGTCTACATCGTGGTATGATCCGTCGTAGCACGTTGCCTTTATATCTATCGCCGTACAGCCTGCCTGAATGCCAGTTGCTGCAGCCTGGCGAATGCCTTTTTCCACCGCTGGAATAAACTGGCGCGGTATACTGCCGCCTACGATGGCATCCACAAACTCGATACCCTTACCGGGATTAGGTTCTAGCCGAATATGACAGTCGCCAAATTGGCCGCGGCCACCAGTCTGCTTCTTGTGGCGGCCCTGTCCTTCAGCCTTCTGTGTAACCGTTTCACGATAAGGTACGCGGCGTTCAATAATATCTACATTCGAGCCAAACTTGCGCAGCCGTTCTACCACGGTTGCAAGGTGGGTTTCTCCTGCTCCGCAGATGACGGTCTGGCCAGTTTCGCTGTCCCTATAAGTCTTGAAAGCGGGATCAGACGCGGTTACGCGTTGTAGCGCGGGCCCCATCTTGTCCTCGTCAACTTTGGTACGCGCCTGAATCGCCTGTTCGAAGCACGGTTCAGGAGTTGACGGAAAATCTAGCTTAATTGGTTTTGCTGCATCACATAGCGTATCACCAGTGTGGGTGTCCACAAGCTTTGCCGTAACGCCTATGTCACCAGCAAGAAGGAGTTGAGCTGGCTCATGGTTCTTGCCTCGTGGATGATAGACCTGTCCCAGACGCTCTTCCTTCATGGTGGTAGCGTTCAAAAAGCTGGTTCCAGGCTTTATCGTTCCAGACATTACGCGGAAGTAGCTAAGGGTACCAAGAAATGGATCTGCAATGGTCTTGAATACGATTGCCGCGGTTGGGTCACTCTCTGCACAGCGGCGGCTCTGTTCGGCACCTGTTGCAGGCTGAACACCGTGGACTTCGCCCACCTCTGTAGGATTAGGAAACTCATGTACAACGATGTCCAGAAGGTCCGTCATCCCCACATCTTTCAGAGCGCTTCCGCACAGCACCGGTACTACTTTGCCCGCGTCAATGCCTTCGTGGAGCCCTCGCACTACCTCATCGTGAGACAGCTGTTCTCCACTTAGAAACTTCTCGATGAGCAGATCATCGCCTTCTGCGGCAGATTCTACGAGCAGCTCTCTGTACCGCTCGGCTTCAGCCCTTAGCTCTGCGGGAATTTCAACGCACTCCACGTCACGTCCAGTGCCAAGAAAGGCCTTCATCTCAATAAGGTCAATAACGCCGTTCAGCTTTTCCCCAGCCCCTACAGGTATCTGGAGAGGTGCGACACAATTGCCATATTTAGATCGGAGGAACGATACAACGGCATCGAAGTCTGCGTTTTCCCGGTCCATCTTATTGACGAACACAGCCCGGGGCAGATTACGCGCTGCAGCGATGTTCCATGCAATATCAAAGCCAACTTCCGGTTCGCTCTGCGCCGAAGTCACAATAACAGCGGACTCCACAACCTGCATTGCAGACTGCACTTCCCCGACGAAGTCGAGGTAACCCGGTGCATCCACAACGTTTATTCGCACGTCGTGCCACGATAGGGCAGCAATAGCAGTGTTGATGCTGATATGCCTCTTCTGCTCTTCCGAGTCAAAGTCACAGACAGTAGTACCGTCGTCTGTGCGTCCCAGACGATCAATAGCTCCGGCCACGTAGAGAAGCGCCTCGGTAAGCGATGTCTTCCCGCTTCCCTGGTGGCCAAAAAGGCCCAGGTTGCGAATGGCCTCAACGCCGTTTTGTTGCATGGTTCACTCTCCTCGCCAGTGATGTAGACAACGTCGCTGCCCACCATGTTGATGGGCGCGGCGAAAATGTCGGGCTAATCCCTGCGTTGTCGTCGGCTGCGATGAAATCGCTGTCGGCGGCGAAGGCAGTGCGTGTGAAACAACTATTAAATTGTCAAAGTGCTGAAGTGCACCTGATATACACTTACTTTAGTCCAGGCCGAAGAATTTTCCTTCGGCCGAACGGCGTATTGTGGTTGAAATTACTTTTGGCGGAACGGCATACCCATCGCCTTTAACAGTGCGCGGGCTTCTTCATCAGTTGGAGCTGTTGTGCAGATGATAATATCCATACCACGAACTTTATCGATCTTATCGTAATCGATTTCGGGAAAGACAAGCTGTTCCTTCAAACCAAGCGCAAAGTTGCCACGACCATCGAATGAGTTTGGCGAAATGCCCTGGAAGTCACGAATTCTTGGCAACGAAACATTCACGAGGCGATCGAGAAATTCATACATTCTGTCGCCACGAAGTGTAACTTTACAGCCTACACGACTACCGGCTCGCAACTTAAAGTTAGAAATAGATTTGCGTGCGCGGGTAATGATAGGCTTCTGGCCGGAAATGGCAGTCATATCACGTACTGCACCATCTAGCTCTTTGGCGTCGCCACCTGTTTGTCCGGCCTTGCCAACGCCCATGTTAATGACAATTTTCTCAACGCGCGGTACGCGCATAACGTTGGTATAACTGAACTGGGTTGTAAGAGCAGGCGCAACCTCAGTGTTATACCGATCCTTCAATCTTGGCATCTAGAGTCCCTCTTGCCTGCCGATTTCCGACCGGCGGCGGGTTGGTGAGCGGAACTGCGTACGGCAGTTACCGCTCGCTAACTATTTGTTGTCCATGTCCTTGGCACAATCAGGATGCTTGCACACGCGGTATTTGCGGTGGCTGGGCTTCTCGGTGCCTTCCTTGTAAGCGTACCCAACACGGGTAGGGCGCCCGCAATGCGGGCACACCAGCATCACTTTAGAGGCGTTGAGTGGTGCCTCTTTTTCGATGCGGCCGCCGGGAACCATCTCTGGCTGGCCACTGTCGGTTACTTTACGTGATGGTCGCTCTTTGCGGTGGCGGGTCATCATATTGAGGCCTTCAACAGTAACCTGGTTCAGCTTGGGAAAAGCAGCCAGTATAGCACCGCGCTTGCCACGGTCCTTACCACCAATTACCTCAACAGTGTCGCCCGTGTGCACCTTGAGCTTAACCGGGCTCTCGGGCAGCGCGATCTTCTTTTTGGGCATTACAGCACCTCCGGTGCAAGTGAGACGATCTTCATGAAGTCACGCTCGCGCAGCTCTCTGGCTACCGGACCGAAGATACGTGTACCTCTGGGTTCCATGTTGTTCTGAATGACTACAGCAGCGTTGTCGTCAAACCGGAGAACAGAGCCATCCGGGCGGCGGATCGGGTGGGTAGTGCGTACTACTACACACTTCACAACATCGCTCTTCTTAACCTGCTGGTTAGGGGTTGCAGACTTTACTACACCAACAATTACGTCACCGACATGAGCGTAACGTGCGTTGGACCCCTTCATCACCCTAATACAGAGAATCTCGCGAGCGCCAGAATTGTCTGCGCATCGCAGTCTTGTGTAAGATTGTATCATGGTTTACTTGGCCTTCTCAACTATGCGCAACAGGCGCCAGTTCTTGTCTTTTGAAAGCGGGCGGGTCTCCATGATTTCAACCACATCGCCCTCGCCGCATACGTTCTGTTCGTCATGTGCCTTAAACTTCTCGCTGCGCCTCATGAACTTGCCGTACAACGGATGGCGCACGCGGGTTTCAACTAGCACGACAATAGTCTTTTGCATCTTGTTGCTGACAACGCGGCCCTGTCGGATTTTACGTCGACCTCGGGGTTTTACCTCGTTAGGATTACCCTCGAAATTGACGATCTCCATATCGGACTTCTTTTCAATCGGGGCAGCTTCAACCACTACTGCTGCCTTCGCCTTTTTGGCGGGTTTGGCCGGTACCGCAACAGGTAAATCCTCTACTGGTGCTGGAGCTTCGGCAGCTACCGGTGTCTCCACCGCAGCGGCTGACTCTACGGCAACCACATCTGCAACCACCTCGGGCGCAGTCTCTTCGACTACCGCTTCTACGGGTGCTTCGGCAGTTTCGGGTTCCACTACAACCTCCGGCGTAATTGACTCGTCACTCATCATTGTGAAACCTCTCTGTTCTGCGCAAGTTCCCGCTCCCGCAGGATGGTAAGCGCACGGGCAATCTGCCTTCTGGCCTTGCGAATCGCCGACGTGTCGTTGAGCTGCCTCATCGCGTTCATTCGTCGGTAGTCGTACAGAAGTGCACGATTTGCAGCGATCTCGTGGTGAAGTTCCGCTTCGGTCATCTGCCGAAGCTGTTCGCGCACCTCTTTAATCTTAACTTCAGCCATTTGTCTCCTCCGATTCCGCGCTAGCCGCAACTGTTGGCTCAGGAGTCACCTGGACTGCGTCAGAAGATAGTGGGGTAGTGCGCACTACAAATTTCACGTCAATGGGTAGCTTGTGCGAAGCAAGTCGCATCGCTTCCCTTGCTGTTGCCTCGGGTACGCCTGCCATCTCAAACAGCATTCGGCCGGGCTTTACAACGGCTACCCAACCCTCTGGAGCACCCTTACCGGAACCCATGCGGGTTTCGGCTGGTTTTTTCGTAAATGGCTTATCGGGGAATATTCTAATCCAGATCTTACCGGAACGACGAATATACCTGTTCATTGCAATACGAGCCGATTCAATCTGGTTGGCGGTCATCCAGCAGGATTCAACAGCCTGCAGGCCGAACTCGCCAAACGATACTTCAGTACCGCCAGATGCGCGGCCCGCTCTACGTCCACGATGCTGCTTGCGGTATTTAACCCGCTTGGGCATTAACATAATAGAACTCCTCCATGAGGCGGCAGGGCACGCTGGCCCTGTCCGCCGACTGCCCGACTTTACGGGCAAGGATCGCACATTTAACCGAGGC
>JAJZFK010000119.1 GCA_021805405.1 bacterium | reverse complement strand
GCTTCATCTACCCGCCGCAACCGGACGGCGCCAGCTACTACGACGCCTTTAACCCTGCCGCACGTGCCCTCTACTGGCGGTTTTTACGAGATCAACTTTTTTCAAAAGGTGTTGACGCCTGGTGGCTGGATGCAGACGAGCCAGAGGGTGACATGTACGCATTTCGTAAAGTAGAGACCGCGGCGGGGTTAGGTGCAACCGTCTTAAATGCCTGGCCGTTAATGCACACCACCGGTGTCTATCAAGGGCAGCGGGCCACCGACCCCAATAAGCGTGTGTTCATTTTAAGCCGCTCCGCCTTTGCAGGCCAACAGCGCAACGGAGCTGCCACGTGGTCTGGCGATATAACGGGGGATTGGGATACCTTTCGTCGTCAGATACCGGCTGGACTCGATTTTTGCCTCTCTGGAATTCCCTATTGGACGACCGACATTGGTGGTTTCTTCGAAAACTACCCTGGAGGTTCTAAAAACCCCGATTACCGGGAGTTATTCACACGCTGGTTTCAGTGGGGCGCATTCTGCCCGATATTCCGCGTGCATGGGATGGATACTCCCAAAGAGCTTTGGAGGTTTGGGTCGAAATTTGAGCCGATTCTGGTGAAATATGACAAGCTCCGGTATCGGCTCATGCCGTATATCTATTCACTTACCTGGCAGGTGACTTCCAAATCAGGGACGATCATGCGGGCATTAGTGATGGATTTTCCATCTGATATACGAGCCCGCGAGAGCCGCAATGAGTTTCTTTTTGGGCCATCGTTCCTTGTATGCCCTGTGACGCATAAGGGAGCGGTGTCGCGGCCGGTGTATTTGCCAAGGGGAAGCAGCTGGGTTGATTTTTGGAGCGGCGCAACATACGAGGGCGGTAAAACCATCACGGCACCCGCGCCAATTGAGACTATGCCACTGTATGTGCGGGCAGGCAGCATCGTGCCGATGGGGCCGTTCGTGCAATACGCCTCCGAAAAGCCAGCGGACCCAATTGAGCTGCGGGTCTACCGCGGAGCAGACGGGAAGTTTACCCTTTACGAGGATGAGGGTGACAACTATGATTACACTAGAGGCGTTTACGCAACGATTTCAATCACCTGGAACGATAGTACGGGAGTCCTGACTATTGGTAAGCGCGAAGGGTCGTTCCCGGGGATGCTGCAAAAGCGGACCTTTCGCGTGGTGTGGGTTCGCCCTGGCAAAGGGACAGGGCTGAAAATAGCCCATTCAGTTGACCGTGTTGTGAATTACAACGGTA
This sequence comes from bacterium, assembly GCA_021805405.1. Classification (GTDB taxonomy): domain Bacteria; phylum Armatimonadota; class Chthonomonadetes; order Chthonomonadales; family Chthonomonadaceae; genus JAJZFK01. The sequence goes on along the minus strand of JAJZFK010000119.1, from coordinate 3,999 downwards.
GTGCCATCGTAATTCACGCACCTAAAGGAAGTTAAGGCGCAAATGGAAAATGACGATCAGACCAGACCCGGTATGGATTTAAAAGTCTGTAGCGACAGACGGGAGACCGATTTCAACACCCGCAGGCCACGTAGGGAAGTTCTTCTTGCGGGTTTGGCGTTCATGCTTTGTCCCGGTATCACTAGCGGGACGGCAGTTAACATTCCAAAGTCCAAGGCCAATTCCACCATCCTGGGTCCAAACGTGTTCGTGTTCGACTCGAGTATGTCGGCGGCCGATATTCAGAAGACGGTGAACGATATCTTTAACAAGATGGAGGCCAATCAGTTCGGTTCAGAGAGGTACGCAATCCTGTTTAAGCCTGGCAAGTATGACGTCACCTTCAATGTAGGTTTTTACACGCATGTTGCTGGGCTAGGAATAAGCCCGAACGATGTGGAGATTAATGGGGGCGTAAACGTAAATGGTAAATGGGATGACGGGTTGGCGCTGGACAACTTCTGGCGGACGCTGGAGAACTTCACAATCAACCCGTCTTCAAACATACCCTATCAGACGATAAAAGGTGTAACGCGTATCGCCGTATCGCAAGGCGCCCCCATGCGACGCCTACACGTGAAGGGTGAATTACAGCTCTTCGATTGGAGCCAGAACGGCAGTGTGGGTTTTTCGAGCGGCGGATTTCTTGCAGACTCGATTATAGATGCCAAAGTTGTACCCGGTTCACAACAACAGTGGCTAACTCGCAACAGCACATGGGCTGCCTGGCAGAACGCCGTGTGGAACATGGTCTTCGTAGGCTGCGAAAACGCGCCCAACGGTACTTTTCCCGATCCCGCGTATACAGTGGTCAACGAAACACCCGTCATTCGGGAAAAACCCTATCTGATTCTTGACAAATCTGGTAAGTACTCCCTCTTTGTTCCAGCGTTGAGGGTCAATGCTCAAGGAGTAAGCTGGGCAAGTGGCATTACGATCGGCAAGTCAGTATCGCTGGATGAATTCTATGTTGCGCATCCAGAAACGGCAAACGTTACAACACTCAATACTGCATTAGCAGCAGGTAAACACCTGTTGTTTACTCCCGGCGTGTACAAACTAGGTGACACACTGCACATCTCGCGGCCAGATTCGATCGTATTCGGGCTTGGCGTTCCTTCGCTTATCGCCATGACTGGAAAACCTGCGATAACCGTGGCGGATGTAGATGGCGTAACAATCTCCGGTTTCATTATCGATGCCGGGGAGACGAAATCACCAATATTGCTCGAAGTCGGCCCTTATGGCAGTAAGGCCAACCATGCTACGAACCCCACATTTCTTTATGATCTAACTATTCGTACTGCGGGTCCGCACGTGGGACGTAATGACATTGGAGTGGTGATTAACAGTAACCATGTTGTAGCCGATAACCTGTGGATTTGGCGAGCAGACCATGGAGCGGGTGTTGGGTGGACAATTAATCCCACAAAGACCGGCCTGCTAGTTAACGGCAGCCATGTCACAATTTACGGGCTGTTCAATGAGCACCACGAGGAGTACCAGACTCTTTGGAAGGGTGAAGCCGGACGCGTCTACATGTACCAGTCCGAGATGCCGTACGATGTACCAGACCAGAGGGACTGGATGAGCGGCAAGACCCAAGGGTACTCATCGTACAAAGTTGCGGATAACGTGACCAGCCATGAGGCATGGGGAGTTGGGGTTTATTGCTTCTTTCGCGATTCACCGGTAAAAGCCAACAGTGCTATCGAGGCTCCATCTGTGCCGGGTGTTAAGTTCCATCACCTTACGACAGTGTGGCTAAACGGTACCCAGGGCAGTGAAATTGTACATATTATTGATACAATGGGTGAGGCAGCCTGCGCCGCGGACCACCTGCAAACGCTGATTGAGTACCCACCTTCGTAGCTGATATCAGTCCCGGTTGCCTTTACCGATTTCGCTTCGCTTACCTGTTTTAGTTCTTTCATGAGCCTGAAGTTGAGCCGCGTTGCCTGGTATCATGTTGCATCCACTATCAGAAATTCCCGCGATCTGCCCGCAATGGACGGTTCGTGGTTGACCTTGGTTGTTGAAACACCAAGCTTATAATTACCGCAAACGCTAACGAGAATAGATTAAATGAGAGGATGGTGTCATGTATTAAATCGGCATGCAAGGGGCTTCATTTACTGTTACCAGAGTAGATATGCAAGAATCTTGACCGTAAGATCCAAGTTCAGATGAGGAGCATTATTCAACCCATGCAGCACCCCACAGTTGCCACTCCTGCCCATCTGAAGTTTCTGGACGGAATGAGGGCGTTCGCTGCTCTGTTTGTGGTGTGCCACCACTGCATGTTGCAGGTTTGGGCAGGGGGTCCGTCGTCAAAGCTGGCGCACATCATCATCGGCGTTTTGAGATCTGGTAGAAGTGCAGTTGACGTATTCATTGTACTTTCAGGTTTTTGCCTAGCTCTGCCAGTAGTCAAGGCTGGTGGTTGCATGAACTGTAGTGCCGTTGACTTTATAAAAAAGCGCACACGTAGAATTGTTCTACCGTACTACTGCGCTCTTGCCCTTTCACTGGCAATGATCGCGCTATTTATCGGGAGTAAAACCGGCACGCACTGGGATGTATCCATTCCAGTAACATCACAAAGCATCATTTATCATCTGCTGCTATTACAGGATCTAAGTGCAGCTACAAATTCTAATATCAACCACGTGTTCTGGTCTATCTCTGTGGAGTACCGAATCTATTTCATTTTCCCCCTTTTAGTCAGCGGATGGAGCAAATTTGGACCTTGGGTCACAACGGTGATCGTGGCGGTGTTCGCTTACGCTGTTGTGCTAATTGATATGATGCTTAAACTGCCGTTTTATTATAATTTCGTACCTCAGTATTTTATTCTGTTCGCACTTGGATGCCTAACCTGCCTCATTGCAAAATCGGACGAGGTCAGATCCGTAACGGTAGGGAAATTGGGCAGAGGAAGCGTGTGCTTTGTCTTAATCGTAATATTGGTACTAATTGCAGGTCGTCTCTTCACCCATCATTCCATTTCATGGCTTGCAGCAAGGATCTATTACGCGCTGTGCGTGCAGGACCTAATGACCGGTGTTGGCACGATGATTATTCTTTTAATTGCAATGAGCGCTCCCCAAGGTCTGATCAACCGGTTCTTTTCCTGGCGCCCGCTTGCTTTCACAGGCACATTCTCATACAGCATCTATCTTATTCACGCTCCACTGCTGCAGTTCATACAACAATACGTGCTGTTTGGAGGTGGAATGGGACCTCATGCCGCGCACAAATGCTTTTGGTTCACTGTTTTACTGGCAGTATCGTTGCCCACTGTTATAGTCACGGCCTATGGCTTTTATCAACTGTTTGAGAAGCCGTTTACCAGGAAGGTGTTGGGCTGGTAGTAGTGTAATACTTATTTTTGGGGTACGGAATCGCGCCAGATGGAAAGTGGCACGTTGACTTAACGTTATACGATGGGTAATTACGTAGTTACCGCTAACTTAGGCTTCTCCAGGTAATTTGGGCCATCGATATACTCTCATCCACGCCAGTTTGGCTACCAACATTGCCAATTGTTTGCTCCTGTTTTCAGCCTGCAATTCTCCGCCGAGCTGCACACGTGGGGGCAGGTTGTCATGAATCACTGCTCGGCGAACATAAGGTCCATCCGTTTGTACTCTTTAGTAATTTGATCAGGTATGACGGACGTTCAGCCGTCCTCTTAGGTCGGTAATCTATCACGTCCAGTGGCAACACATCACCGTCATGGCCCCTTTAACAATTGACCCTACATTACCCAACCAATATGCTCTGTGGGGCCAATCTACCGGGCTAACTCAGGGTAGTTTGAGCAAACGTATGTCGGTCGCAATTGTATTGGGGCCCTGCAGCTACTGTGAAGCGAGTAGTTAGCCTTCCATCAGATCGCCGCGGATTGTACCACGTTGGTGGGAACTGAGGCACAGGTGTGTAGAATGTTGGCTGAAT
>JAJZFK010000316.1 GCA_021805405.1 bacterium | reverse complement strand
GGTCCTGTAATACTTCGCGATTTTATTCCCGCAACCTTGGCTACAGCACCCTCGGTTGCAAGGTTACCGTGCAATACAACCAGGTGCCCGGTTGGATATATGGGATTATCTAGCGGGCGAACGACAGTTTGCCGCCTTTTGTTGATTGGCATGACGTCCTGGAGGTTCTCCGCTAACGTTTTACCGGTTACGGTGAGACAGTCTCCGTGGAGTAATCCAGCGTCCAGCAGCATCTTCAGTACCGCAGGCGTTCCCCCTGCCGCGTGTAGATGGTACATAACGTACTTGCCAGATGGTCGAAGGTCTGCGAGATGGGGAATGCGATCGCCGAGCCGATTATAGTCCTTAAGTTCCCAGTCGACATCTGCTTCCCGTGCTATGGCTGTGAGATGAAGGAGTGCATTGGTGGAGCCACCCAGTACCAGGACGAGCGTGTAGGCGTTTTCCAGGGATTTTCTGGTAATGATGTCACGTGGCCTAATGCCCTGTTTTATTAGCTCAACAAGCTGCTGGCCTGCCTGAAATGCTGTGCGATCCTTTGCTGATGAGACACCTGGATAGCTAGCATCGTACGGTAAGGACATTCCCATTGCTTCAATGGCGCTGGACATTGTGTTGGCAGTAAACATTCCTCCACAGGCCCCGGCCCCTGGGCAGGCATTACATTCAACGTTGTGAACGTGCGCGGCTTCTGCACGCCCAGCCTGAAACTGTCCAACGGCCTCAAATATGGAAACGACGTCCAGGTCCTCGCCAGCCTCTCCTACGCCGGGCATGATTGAGCCGCCATAAACAAAGATGGACGGAATATTCATGCGCGCCGCAGCCATAATGCAGCCAGGCATGTTCTTGTCGCAGCTGCCCACAGTTAGCACACCATCGTGGTTCATACCGCCGCTAACTACCTCGATGCTATCGGCAATCACCTCACGCGAAACCAGACTGTACCGCATGCCCTGGTGGCCCATCATAATGCCATCTGATGCCGTGGGGGCACCAAAAACCTGCGGCATGCCGCCGCCAGCATAAACACCTTCAATGCCCTTGCGAACTAGCCGGTCAAGATGCATGTTACAGGGCGTTATATCTGAATGAAGGTTAGCAACTCCAATAATGGGTTTGTTAAAGTCGTCGTCCTTAAAACCTACCGCTCGCAGCATTGCGCGGTTTGGTGCTCTTTCAGGGCCAGCAGTAGTCAAGCTACTTCGGCTGTTGAATGAATCTGTCATTTACTCGCTCCAGTCTGTTCAAATTGTTCGGTCGAATGCCCATCTGGATGGTTCTGTCGTTTGCCTCCAGAACCCGTTGAAGGTCGCAGATTTACAAGTGCGTTGGGCGATGCAATGCCGCTAGGCGATATGGCAATGATTGAAGCCTCCAGACTCCCTTCGGGAAGCGGAACAGAGACACAGTCTGCCGGTAGCACCGTGGTGTGCCATCCTTTGCTTGATAGTACTTGCAGAGCCCACCATCGAACGGTGACGGTGGAGGTGTTAGTGTGCCACGAGAGTACTTCCGATTGGTTGTTTTCCTTTGCGGTCAATGAATCTGTTTCAAGTTTGCATGCAGGCTTAGGTGGTTGGTGCATCCCCAGCCACGGCGACGAGGGTACAAGCGCGACGTGACGGTAGACCTGTGGAAGTGCATTGTCAATGCCGCCTCCATTGCGAAGCAGTGTTACCATGCTAAACATTACCGCTCCTTCACTATTCGGCACGGCGCGGGTTATCTGAATCTCGTTAGTTATCTCAGAGGCAGGCCATGCACCACTTGCGGGTGGTCCGTTAACCTTGTCAATGTACAGCCCGGGCCAGATGTGCCTATGTTTATAATTCTGGTGTGCCCACCAGTTTAACAGTACTGGAAAGCTTTGAGCATGCTGCGTAATCCTCCAGTAGAGCTGTGGTGCCAGATAGTCACACCATCCGTTTCTAATCCACAGTCGTGAGTCGCAGTAGATCATCTTGTAGGAGTTGTAGCCCGTAATTGTTGGTGGATGCGAGGGCTGCCATATCCCAAACGGGCTTATTCCAAACAACACCCATGGCTTCATCGCTTTTACGTGTAAGTAAAGCCTCTGCACAAAGTCGTCAATGTTGTGACGACGCCATCGATTGAGCGGTAGATTGCCACCGTGCGTTTTGTAGGTGGAGAATGCCGTAACGTCGTTAAACGGAAGGTAACCGCCTTTGGAGCTCTTTTCCGGATAGGGGTAGAAGTAGTCATCCATGTGCACACCGTCAATATTATACCGTTTTACTACATCCATCACAATTTTAAGGACGTAGTGCTGAACCTGTGGTATGCCGGGGTTGAGCCAGGTTTGATCACCGTAGTGAACAATCCAATCGGGATGCCGCCGGATCACCTGGTTACGTGCAAGCGGTGATTTGCTTAGAGGAAACCGAGCGCGAAACGGGTTAAACCATGCTTGAACTTGTATTCCTTTTAGGTGTGCCGCGTGAATGAGGTATGCCAGTGGATCATAGGCTGGTATAGGAGCATCGCCCTGAATACCCGTAATAAACTCACTCCATGGCTCGATTTGCGACGAATATAGCGCATCGCACGCCGGCCTCACCTGAAAAATTAGCGTGTTTAACTTCAACTGTGCCGCACGATTGACAATGTTGGTGAGCTGCTGTTTTTGGATGGCTACAGGAAGCCCCTTTTGGGAGGGCCAATCGATATTTGCAACAGTTGCTACCCAGGCGGCTCTAAACTCGCGATCGATCGCTGGAGGTTGAACCAACGGTGCCGTTGGCAAAACTTGAGCACGTACCGCACGTGCCTGGCAGCAGAATATTATAAGTAGCAGTAAAATCTTTTTGAGGCGGGTAGCACACAACATACCTGCATTATACCCGTCGAACTCTTCCCACCAACGATGGCCGGTTCTCGCCGAAAATGCGTGATAAGTGCACCTCAAAGTTCCGGAATTATGGTGCTAGTACCACCCGTTTAGCGGCGGATACCGATAGTTCATACCCGTCATACGCGGTCACGATGTTGTGAGATAGAAGGGCACACTCGAGTTCTTCATGCGTGGACCTACCCAAATGTGAAAAGTGGGTTGCAATAAACGGAGTATCTAAAGCGATTGAATGGGTACGAAGGAGTCTTGCTTTCATCTCAATGACCTGAAACATGTCTAAATGCCCAGAGTAATCTGTGGGGGTTGGGCCCTTTGTGCACTCGATAATTACGGCATCAAATCTCTGTCGTTCAATAAACTGCCAAGTCTCTTCAGTGTACCAGCCAGTATCCGAGGCATATAGTACCTGCGTACCGTCTTGCGTTGAAATTATGTAATTCAGACAGAGTTGCGACGGATCATGTGCCGCTTCGATGGCTGTTATCCGATAGTCGTCTAAATTAAGAACTTGTTGAGGCGACACCGGTGTTACACAAACTGGTAATTTGGAGATGTCTACCTCACGTTGAATTCGGTTAAGTGCGGGAGTTGGACCATAAATTTGCAGGTTATTCGGCAAAGGCCGAGTTACAAACCATTGTCCCATATATTGAAGCTCGGTTGGACAGAGGTGATCATCATGTGAGTGTGTAATAAGTAGGTAACGCAGGTCACGAAGATTAAGCCCGTAGCGGGTAGCCTGCATGTGCAGGTCTGGTGGCAGATCAATTTTAAGCACACCGTCGATAAGAGCCGATGCGCGCGAGCGAATATTCTTTCCACCCGAATTACGTGCGTGCGTACAGACCACACAATCACAAAATAGACCGGGCCAACCTTCCGCTGCGCCAGTGCCCAACAATTTAATATCCACCTTATAATCTCCTGGGGGCAGTGTACAGATATCCGTAAATATCGAAGGGCACAGGTTATTTAGAGACTAGTTACACGCCCCGTCCAATACTAGAATATTATACTGATGATGTAGCGCAAATGGACTCTTTACCAGTGTAATATTCGTCATAAAAGGTGTGAAATTATTCACAACATGACGGGATCGTTTTGGTCGCACGCGCTGTATGCCATACTTACCTAGGGAAGCTAATATTGGGGAGGCCGTTATATATGCAAATCGAAGGCGCTGTTAAGCGGCGATCATCTCGAATTCCGGTTTGGGCATATTACGCCTTGGCGCTTGTTGCCGTTGCAATCATACTGCGTGTAGAGCACGATAGAAACAAGCATTATCATAGCGCGCTACAGGGTAATCACGAGCAGGCACCGGCGGCCCTTGACCAGGTGCTCAACAGCCTCCCTGCATCGTCCAGATTGTCGTATGTACTTAACCTTGCCGGGAGAGATCATTCGCGAGCGAGCGAAGGGTTGCGCTATGCGATTGTAGATTGGTTAGGTCAACGATACCTCATTGTTCCCGGTAAAGGTCGAACGCTGCCGCAATCTACTCTCCTGTATTTGGAATCGTATTTACAGGATGAAGACTCCGTTGTGAGAACCCGCGCAATGGAGGTAATTCACGCTGATACAGAGCGAATAGGGCTGTACTACTTGTTGTGCGGATTGCAGGACGAAGACCCATGGGTGGCGGAGGACGCGGGCGAGTTGCTTGCTCAGTGGATGACCAGAAACCGCCAAAATCCTTTGCGGCATGACCTAATTCCGGGACTGATCGCCGGTCTTCAAAATAGGGATACGGATGTTGTACAATTCTGCACGGTGACCCTCGCAGCCGCACTTGGAAATAACTGGCATGTGTCCAGTCTGTCGCCAAAGGAAGTACGTGTTGCTACCACGGCGAAATGGATAAATTGGTGGAAATCCGCTGAACTCAAGTGGCATGTTTCTGCGCCGTTCAATGAGATCCATGCTATAACTCCAACGCACACCGACGCCGTAGGTGATTTTCATGCTGAGGGAGTGAGTGGGCGTGGTCTATCAAACAGTGATCTAGCGGGCCATGTGACGCTTGTGAACGTGTGGGGAATGGGTTGTGCGCCTTGTGTAGCGGAGATGCCGTCGTTTGTGCGATTAGATGCTCTGTACAAATCTGCTGGACTGCGAGTGATTGGTGCCGCGGAAAATGGCAGCACAGATAGAAACTCTATCTTGAAATGGTGTCGCCAAAACGGCGTCACCTATCCACAAGTTAACGCAAACGGAGAGTTGCGGTACCGATTTGGCAACATTGAGGATGTGCCTGTAACGTTGCTCTTTGATAAGCAGGGACGGGTGATCCGCATTTGGCAGGGGGGGCCGCGACCCATGTATGCCTACGAACCGTCGATTGCCGCAGCAATCGCAGGCAAAATATGATTGCATCAGTGATTACTGTGAGCGATAG
>JAJZFK010000320.1:2316-5339 GCA_021805405.1 bacterium | reverse complement strand
GCACCAACAGGTTGTGGCGCCTGCACGGTAACCGGCCCCGTAGGCAGCTTTTGTAGGACGGGGAGAACCTGCGTCTGAATCTGCGTCAGTGCAGCATTCACCGTTGTAGAATTTGGAATAAGGTAACCGCCGCTGCCATCAGTTGGCCTCGCGAGCACACCGGTAATTCCTGCTGCTTCTTCTGTGGCCTCGCCCTCTAGTGCGGTCTGTGCGGTTGCCATATAAGATGGGTCGCGTAGTGTAAGATACGGGCTGGGTGGAAGGTATTCATTTGGCTCAAGCTTTCCGTCCTTGTTGAGGTCCACGGGGACGGACGGGAGGTAGACTGCCGGCAGGGGATTTATCGTGTTGGTACTGGTCACACTTCGTATATAGGCAAGTGACAGCGCTAGCTGCACCCGCAATGAGTTGACATAGGCGTGGAAGAGTTGTACCTCTGGTATGCCTATAACCGCAGTCGCGCCGTTAGGGAGTGTAATGCTACCTGTGAAACCTGGAACAGCTTCGACACTGGTAAGTTGCTGGTCTACCTGGTTAAGTTGGGTGAGCTCCTGTTCGCGGCCGGTTACATTGTCGGTTTCGTAACCGAAATAAGGCATAAGGCCAAAGCGGAGATCTGTGACGGGCGCAAGCGACCTAAGCAACTGTAGCGGGTTTGTACCGGCTGTGCCTAAATTCCAGAAAAGTCCCGCGTAGTAGTTGGGTGCCGAACCAGTTGAATTACCTGAATATCCAACAGGCTCAGCAGTTTCACTTGGCGTATAGGTTGCGCCGGTAGTAACAGTCCCGTTTAGTCCGGGTGGTGGTGGTGGCGGGCCAACTGTTCCACTTCCGGAGGTGCCCGAAGTAGTAGTTGGCGTCGAAGTGCCGTCAATTTCTTGGGATACTAACCCGGCAAGGCAAACTGCAGAGCCAAAATTCGCCTGCGGGTCGCCTGGTGTCTGCTGCAGTGCTGTTTGAAATAGAGTTAATGCAGACTGTAGAGACGCAGGCGATACCGTTGTTGTACCACTTGAGATGCTATTTAAGGCAGCACGACCAGCCGTTAGTGAGGACGTACCACCACCGCCCGAGCCGCCACCGCAGCCCGATATCCCCACGGCCAGGGTCGCTATTGCCAACCAACCAGTCCTAATTTTCATTCCCTACCTCCTCAAGCCTATCATACATGTGTAAAGTACGGGGGGAAGCTGTGATTACCCGGGGGTACTGCCTGCGCAGAAATACAACCTATGCAGTTTTAAGTCGCGTTATTATAGCACCGTTACAACATAGTTTCACAAAGATTGTAGCCGACGAATTCTAGTGCCGTCTAAGGCTGTGAAAGCGGCTGTTACGCGGTAGTAGGTTCTCCATTTTTGATTGCACGTAACTTCGTCTACTAGCATTAAGGTGCTCGTATTGCGCTTTAAGCAATACAATTGGAAGCGAGGGGCCTGGCAATGGGCTGAGATGTGGTATGTGTAGAAGTCAACATACAATTGAGCCCTGTGTATCTAAAATTTGCATGCCTGCATAACAAGGTATGCTATTGTTAAACAACGGATTGGTTTTCACTAACATTCACAAGTTTGAGGGTGAACAGCGGCGCCCAGGTTCAACAGTTTCTATGGTAAGAAAGTTGATGTAAGCTAGACGTGGTATACAACTGCGGCGAGGTTTAACTATGCCAGACACGCGAAGAATACTTGTCACAGGGGCGACGGGGTACGTTGGCGGGCGGCTTGTGCCACTCTTGCTTGAGCGTGGTTATCGTGTGCGTTGTATGGTGCGTGACCCTAGAATGCTTAAGAACCGTTGGAGTGACCTGGCGGCTGATCCCTGGAACCTGGATGTCGTACAGGGTGACGTTCTTAGCCCGGAGTCGTTGCCGCAGGCTCTTGAGGGTATTGAGACGGCTTATTATCTCATACACGCAATGACGGCGGGCGAAAGGGGATTTGAGCAGCGCGATCGTATTGGTGCTGAGGCTTTTGGCACCATTGCTGCGCAGGCGGGAGTTAAGCGAATTATCTACCTTGGCGGTTTAGGTAGCCGAATGGCAGGCACCAGCCCACACCTTCACAGCCGCCACGAAACCGGGGATATCCTCCGGCAGAGCGGCGTTCCGGTAACAGAATTACGAGCGGCAATGATCGTCGGCAGCGGCAGCGCGTCATTTGAGATGTTGCGTAACCTTACAGAGAAACTTCCAGTCATGGTTTGCCCACGCTGGATTGATACTCGCACACAGCCCATTTTTATTCGGGATGCACTCGCATATCTTGCGGAGGCTGTGAATGTGCCAGAAACTGCTGGGCGAATAATTGATATTGGCGGCCCGGATGTACTCACCTACCGTCAGATGATGCAGATCTATGCTTCTATCAAGAAAATCCACCACTTTGCTATAGCTGTACCGCTGTTAACCCCGCGATTCTCAGCATACTGGTGCAACTGGTTCACGCCGGTACCCGCCAGCGTCGCATTTCCTCTTATTGAAGGCTTAAAGTTTGAGACCGTTTGTGAAAATAATTTGGCCTCAGAGCTCATGCCGAATGTACCACGCACTCCATTCGAGGGTGCAATAAAACTCGCGTTGTTGGCAATTGACGAAGAGCGGGTACCAACTCGGTGGAGCGACGCTGTACGCGGGGCTATCCCAGTTAGACTTGAGGATGTTCCATACCCGAGAGAAGACCAGTTGCGTGACCGCAAGATTCGCGTAACAAGCATACCAGCCGCTACACTTAACCGGGCATTTTCGCGCGTGGGGGGAGAAGTTGGCTGGTATTACGGCGATTGGCTGTGGGAAATTCGTGGTGCTATTGACAGGTTAGTGGGCGGCGTTGGCGTGCGTCGTGGACGACGGCTGCCAGAGCAGGTTGAAATTGGTGACGCAATTGACTTCTGGCGCGTAGAGGATTACAGCGAACGTAGAATGCTACTTCATGCAGAGATGAAGGTACCTGGTCATGCATGGCTCGAGTTCAGAATTCTGGAGCTCGGACAGGGGCAGCGTGCCCTGGTGCAAACCGCTTACT
>JAJZFK010000320.1:0-2306 GCA_021805405.1 bacterium | reverse complement strand
TGCCAGTTCATCTATTTGTATTTCGCGGCATGCTTCGTAAGATGGTTCAGTGGGCCGAACAACAGAACACCAGGGATATTGCGGCTGCCGCTTATGTGAGCGATCGACCACAGTAGACCAACGGAACAAACCAAAGCATAAAATTGTATTTTGATCTTGTGGCAGAGTATAATCCAATAATACGGACGCAGGACAGGTAACCAATTTAATGCCCGCAAAAAAAATCGACGACAAGCGTATGGAGCTCACCGAGCATCTGGCTGAGCTTCGTATACGTATCATGCGAGCAGTGGGGTTTCTTCTTGCAGCTGCGTTCATTGCGTACAACTTCTTTACGCCAATCTACGGGTTGCTGTATAGGCCGCTCGTCGCGCAGATGAAGACTACCAACCAGAAGGTCCTGGAACAACCCGGTGAGCCTACTCGTGGCCTGGACCCTAGGCATTTGCCACCTCCCCATAATCCACCAACCGAGCAGGACATCGTGAATCTGCAACATGCCGTTTTATGGCTGCAGATGCACCCCAGCCAGCCTAGTGTAATGGGAAACGTATTTCACGGCTTTTACGAAATGTTCACGGTGCGCATTAAACTGAGCCTTATTTTCGGCCTTATCATGGCTACGCCACTAATTTTATGGGAGGCCGCAATGTTTGTTCTTCCGGCTCTAACGCCCGAAGAACGCGAACCACTGCGCATCATGCTCCCCACCTCCATCCTGCTGCTCATGTTTGGGGTGCTCGTTGCGTACCTTACAATGTACTATGCTATGGGGTGGTTCTTATCATATTTACCAGATTTTCCTAATGGTGCTACTCTCATGCAGGATCCCAACGATTATGTAATTTTCTTCGTGAAAATGATGGCGGCATTTGGTATAGCCTTTCAACTTCCAGTAGTACTAATGGGGCTGGCACATCTGGGGTTAATCAGTTCAAAAGGTATGATTAAAAACTGGCGTTGGGGCTTTGTTCTGGCCGTTCTAGGCGGCGTATTTACGCCATCCAACGATGTTATATCGATGGCGCTAATGGCTTTTCCACTGTTGTTCCTCTATTTTTTCAGTATTCTGCTTGTGCGAATGGTGGAGCGCAAGAAACTTCGCGTCTCTCCAGGTTAAACGGGTATTTACCAGTCACGATGTCCATTCTGTCGAGGGAGTTTTTGATGAAACTGATTCATGTAGGAATTCTAGCAGCCACCATGGCGGTGCCGACTTCTGTCTGTCTCGCCCAAACACCAGCAGCGCCGTCGGCAGCTGCACCAGTAGCAGTGAAACTCGCATACCAGTACCAGAAGGGTACTGCATCACGGTATCACGTTTCCCTTGATGTGAGCACTGGGCAGGGTGGTGCCCAGGTTAGTCAGAATTACGTATCTACCATTAGCAATGTGGCTTCAGATGGGGGCTTCTCACAGATCCTGCACTGGACCAAGGAGGTCGCCGTTTTGGGAGGGTCTCCTACTCCACTGCCAATTCCGCCAGATATGACTTTAAGCTTCGATAACCTGGGTAAGCTCCTTACTGTAAAAACACCGGAAGCCGATCCTACAATGAGTGTCGGCGTTTCGCGCCTACTGATAATGGCAGATCGAATTATCCTTCCGCCGAATCCTGTTGCTATTAATGGTACGTGGACCACAGAGATGGATGACCCTCAGGTTAAAGGTGCCAAGGTCACTTTTACAGGCACATATCTTGGTATGGAAGTACGCGGCGGAAAGAGCTACTGGAAGGTTAAGCAGCAGATGAAGGCACCAGTGGCAGCCGATGGTACAACGATGACTTCCACGGGAACTGCTCTACTGGACCCAGCGACCGGTCAACTTGTTCATGAAACAGGAACGATAGAAAACCTTCCTACAGCAGCATACGGTGTGCTTACTGCACAAGTGACTGTAAACCTGGCGGCACCGAAGAACGCAGAGGGTACTGCGTCCAGTGCGCCAACGGCATTGCCGACGGGTACTGGTAAGTAGCCTACTGAGTTTGGATCCCGACGCATTCATAAAATCACTGCGCAAATCGGCGTGGGTCACCACGCAGATTGAACATATCGAACAGATTAGTGAACGCGAACCGCAGTTCGGGGCACTGAACCGGCCGCTGCACCCAGATTTGGATCTTGCCCTGCAGCGGCTGGAAATACGTCGGCTCTATTCGCACCAGGCTGAGGCAGTAAATGCAGCGCGCGAAGGCCGCGACGTCGTTACTGTTACCTCAACGGCAAGTGGTAAAACACTCTGTTACAACCTTCCGGTTCTCGACATTATTCTCTCCGAGCCGCAGTCACGGGCACTCTACC
>JAJZFK010000535.1 GCA_021805405.1 bacterium | reverse complement strand
AGAGATTTTGCAGTATTGGTCGCCACGAACCAGGGAAATGGTGGAGCGGCCAAGGCTTGTGATGATGTTGCATCAACCCTTATCGAGCACTTCCTTGCAGAAGGTGTTAAACGGGCACACTAGTTGGTGAGCGGAGAAATGAGCGTTGTCTAACGGAATGGTTGGAAAAGGCTCGGTGAAATTTGGCCCTACCGGGGTTCTATACCTAATGGTGGCCATGTTAGTAGTGGCTGTTGTTGTCATGCATATCCGTAGGAATGGCAAGACACCTCGAACGATGCCCCCTCCTGTCATCGTTAACAACTTACCTATCAAGGTATTGTGGAACTTTGGCTCACACGGCCTTGGTACGCTGCCATCCATCGTAGTTCCAACCAGCAATGGCGACATTTATGCGATGACCACTACTGGTGGCAAATACGGATCGGGTATCCTTTGCCGCTTTACTTCCAACGGCCAACGCTCAGTTATAATGAATATGCCTAAGCGGACAATGGCATCCATGCCACCCAGTCTCATTGCGGGTCCTTCGGGCTGGCTGTATGGCACTATGACGTGCATCAGCACTTTGCCAATCGCAGAACTAATCGCTCTTAACTGCAAAACAGGTACCATTACGGTTCTCAAAAAGTTCGTTCCCCCTAAAATGTTACGCCGCCCTCTCCGCCATATGATGTACGGGGTGCCAGGTGCGTTTGCGATATCACTAAAAATCCTTGGCCTCCATCAAAACGCGCTTTACATTTCGGAGAACGTTCCGTTCGGCATACAACCCCCACGAATCTTGCGGTACAGCTTAAATTCGCACAAGTTGTCAACGTTTTGCACATTCACAGTACGCCGAAGCAGTATAGTGCCAGGTTCAGGGTGTACCAGTCTTATATTTGGCCCAAACGGTAGAATCTATGGTGCGCGTGAGACTGGCATAGGAACCCCCAGTGGAGATATTGACCCGGGAGACATTTTTACCAGTACGGCTGGGGGGCGTATTAAAGTGGTTCACAGGTTTTCGGCACTTAAATTCTTCATGCGCAACGATGACGGTGCCAATCCTGTTCAGCTTGCTGCCGCTAACAATGGCGACGTTTATGGAATAACCGCGCGAGGTGGACAGGGTGGAAATGGTGTCCTGTTTGTATTAGCACCAGGAGGTAAATTCACCGTACTGCATGACTTCTCAATGACGTCCACAGGCATGAATCTCTCCGGCCTTCACCCTGCAAATATAGCGATTGCACCTGATGGAGTGCTGTATGGTGCCGCCACACTGGGTGGTACCCATGAGCATGGAGCAATTTTTCGGTACATTCCTGGTAAACGATCGTTTGAAGTCATTCACGAATTTGGACAGCCTTCAAGCGGTGGCAGCCAACAGGATGGTGCCGAACCGGTAGCATTAGGGTTTGGTTCGAATGGAAACCTTTTAGGTGTAACCGAGTTCGGCGGTGACTTGGGCTCGGGTACGCTCTTTGAGGTCGATCTTCACCATAAAAGCTAAGTGGGTGCTACCAGTACTAAAGCCGCCGCACCGCGAGAACGTGATGGACGCTCCAGGAGCTAAGTCGGCAGGAATACTACGAATTGCATGGGTTTGACCATATGAGAACGCTGTGATATAATTTCGTAATCTCTGCCCGATATGCAATTGAGAATCCACGGGCAGTTGACTGCTGAACTTAGGAGTGTAATTCATGTCCGGACATTCAAAATGGCACAATATTCGATTGCGCAAAGGCGCACAAGATGCGCGACGTGGCAATCTGTTCACAAAACTCGCCAAGGAAATTATCATGGCGGCCCGGGCAGGTGGTGGTAATCCCGATAACAATCTTCGTCTTCGGCTTGCGGTACAGCGCGCTCGCGAAAATTCTATGCCCAACGACAACATTAAACGCTCTATACAGCGTGGCACCGGTGAAATTGAAGGTGCGATGTATGATGAGGTTACTTACGAAGGGTACGGGCCAGGCGGCACAGCCGTACTGGTGGAGTGTGCAACGGATAACCGCAACAGAACTGTCGCTAATCTTAGGAATGTATTTACCAAAAATGGTGGACGAATGGGAGAGTCGGGATCTGTGGCATACCGGTTTCACCCAATAGGGCTCATTACGGTAGAACGAAATGCAGTGACCGAAGACGCACTGTTTGCCATCGTTACGGAAGCCGGTGCTGAAGACCTGCGTTCTGATGATACTCATTGGGAAGTTGTAGCCCAGCCAGAGGACTTCGGTGCGGTAAGACAGGCCATTGAAGAGGCACACATCCCTATCGCTACTGCCGAAAACGTGATGGAACCTGCGGATACGGTGCAACTGGATGCCAAAGACGGTGCCCTGATGCTGCGTCTCATGGAACGGTTGGAGGACGACGAGGATGTTCAGCACGTATACGCTAACTTCGACATTCCAGATGAGGTGCTTGAAAGCCTGGCAAACAGCTAAGCGTTTGGGTGGCTTCCTCCTGGTGCTGGTTCTACTAACCCCGGCATCAGGAGCACACGCAGAAATCGCGATCTCAATAGAAGCTGGCTATCCCATGCAGACGCGCCAGCATGTTGGCAGCAGAAGCTGGAATCTAAACAGCTGGAATCCTGCGTGTGTGGCAATTTCTGGCACTTCCCCTCGTGGCACGGCGACGTTGCAGCTTAAGCTAGCGTCGCAAGTTCCTGGCTCTGTACCGATCACCTATATACGTAGGATTGCACTGTCAGGTGGATTCGTGTCGCAGGTTGTGCGCTTCGTGTTACCGCCAAGCCCGCAACCCCCAGCGTACTCTTATGGCACACCGGGTATAACCTTAACCGCGCGCCTGCTATATGGCCGACACGTTTCTTCTCAAATATTTACGGTTCCATTTCAGGACCTTACAACTACGCCGCCTATGCAGGTTCTCCTGCTATCTAAATCTGGTGACCTTACCTACCTCTTGAGCAGCAACACACGCGCTGTACCGGATTTTTCTAACACGTCAAGCAATCTAGCACGCTCAATTTACTGGCGAACGCACTTGCGACTGCTATTACCGCCAGATGGCGGTCTGCCAGAAAACCCGCTAGGATATGAAGCGGCTTCGGCAGTCGTGCTTCACAACTTTCCCTTGGACCAATTGAATGCACGGCAGCTGCAGGCACTCCAGCAGTATGTCTATAGCGGCGGCCTACTTATTACATCTGGTGGTGACTTTAGTGAACTACAAAACACGGCCGTTAGCGCGCTATTGCCAGTGGTCCCGCTCTCTGTCGTAACGGTTTCAAAGCTTGGCACCCTTCGTAATTTTGCAGGAGCGGCGCTGAGTATTCCTGGCGGAATTTCCATGACAGTGGCGCAGCCAAAACCGGGTGCGACCATTTTGTGCACCGATAGACACGGCCATCCCGTTATAGCCGGTATACGCCGTGGCAGTGGCTATGTACTCTTTTGCTCTTTCGATCTCTTTAATCCGGCGGTGCGCCGATATAGCCACGTGAGCCAACTTTGGAAGCGACTACTTGAGCGTGATTCCCGACAACACGAAATATTTAAGCTGTCGCGTATCACGAATATGTCGCTATCTCGTGAACTCGCTGGGCCAAGGGCCAGTGCAATGCCCTCGGTTATCCTGTTTGCTCTGTTTTGTACGGTGTATGTGGTACTCGTTGCCCCAATCAACTTTTATGTGTTAAAGCGTCTAGATCGCAAAGAGCTGTCATGGGTAACGATTCCCCTTCTGGTTGCTATTTTTACTTTCGCAGCCATCATCATTCAACGCAGCCTGAAGGGCACTCACGGAGGCTTACGTACGGCGGTAATTTTACAGAGTGCATCCGGTTCGCATGAGGTAAGCGGTGCAAGCCAGTCGTCGTTATTTGCAATTGAGCAGGGAAAGTACCAATTTTCGTTCCGCGGCTCCCCAAATGCTGGCGTAGATTGCACGGGCTTCTCACCACTACCAGTAATCGATGAGAATCCCTACTCGGCGTTGGTAGGAATGGGTGATGGAGCTGAGATCGACGATAATTCTCCGGCCTCCATCAAGTTACCGGTACCAGCGTACTCCGCACGAACTGTTGGCTGTGCGTTCTGCGGAAAATATGCCGGTGTATCAGTTGATATCCTATCGATGTCGCAAACAGAGATTAAGCTGAGAGTGCAGAACAACCTTGCGCAGTCGCTCACCGACGCAAAACTTCTGCTACGCAACTATCCGGTAAGGTTATCACTGCCACCAACTATTGGCGGTAACATAAGCAACGTGCCATTCGATCTTTTCGTTCCAGATTGCCCCGCTCATTCAACAAAAATCTACCAATTATCTACACAAGGTTTGAAGCAGGTGTCCCTTCCCGCGGATTTTGAGGATTACACACCGGTAAAAACAGGTCTTCATCCGAGCCTAATAGGGTACGTTTGCTCAAACCTAACATATCCTACTTCAACAATGTCGGGCTTGAACCTGCCTCAACATGCGTGGCGTCCCCGGTTTGTGGCATGGAATAGTGAGCCAATCGCAAATGTTAAGGTAAATGGCACTACTCTAAGCAGGTTTGAACAGAATTTATACGTTATTTCGGTTTCAGACAGTAGTTTACGGCACATACCTCCCTCTGTAAGCCCAACCAAATCGCAGGAGATAGTACCATGAAAGCAATGAGTGGTAATCCTGTGCTTCACAGGGAGATTCGTCGTCTGCGCATTAATTCGAGCATGGGCAGCCGTAAGTGGTACTATATCGCGTTCTCGGTACTATTTGGACTAGTCTACTTCGAAGGCATTATACAGGTTGCCTATGGAAGCGTCGCGGATTCAGGGTCCGTCTGGATAGGCCTAAGCATTCTGCAATTAGTGGTAATGCTGTTTGTGGTGCCCGCTATCTCTGCGGGCGCATTTAGCACAGAACGGGAACTGCAAACATGGGAATCGCTCGTCTCAACGCCGCTCACCAATGTGGAAATTGTGGGGGGTAAGTTATTGGGCAAGCTGTTTCTGTCATCACTAATTATGGCTATTCCGCTGCCCCTATCCGTTTGCGCACTCTTTAGGAACGCCGACTCCGCAACGCATATTACTACGGAAGCAATCCTTTTGGGATATAGCGATCTTTTTGTTACGCTGGTCCTATTTGTGACTGTAAGCCTGTTCTGTTCACTCATACTTCGCAAGACCGTTCATGCTGTTGCAGCATCCTACGCACTATTAATTGGAGTACTCACGATAGGCACCGTCATCACCTCTTTGCTGTTGTCGTGGCTTATTCCTTTTCAAGTTGACCCATTTGGTTACCTGCTAGGTTTGAACCCGTTCTCTGTGCTGTTCCGTTGCATGTCGGTATCTGATGGTCACACCACAGCACTTCCAGCAATACTACCACTAACTGCCTAC
>JAJZFK010000386.1 GCA_021805405.1 bacterium | reverse complement strand
CTGGCCCTTACGGAAGAGGAGATTGTCGCGCAGGCCGCCCACTTAAACAGGCTGCTCGCTCATGTAGAGGTGCTTCAGCAGGCGGACATCGAAGGGCTGGAGCCCACTTCACACCCCATAAGCCTCTGGAATGTGCTGCGCGATGACGCAGTTACGCCGTCGCTAGATCGGGATGCCTGCCTTTCTAACGCCCCTGAGGCGCGCGACGGATGTTTCGTTGTGCCGCGCATTATGGAGGCCGAGTAGTATGGGTGAACTGCACCAACTCACTGCTCACGCAATGTCTACCATGCTTGCAATTGGTGAGGTATCTAGTCGTGAACTGGCACAGTCTGCTCTCAATCACATTGAAGCTGTTGAGCCACAGGTTCGCGCTTTACTTACCGTAACTGCCGAGCAGGCTCTGGCACAGGCCGATGAAGTTGACCGGCGGCGTGCTGCCGGTGAATTGCTGTCCCCTCTGGCAGGCGTTCCTATCGCGCTTAAGGACAATCTCTGTACAAGCGGCGTGCGAACCACCGCGGGTTCGGCTATGCTCTCCAATTTTGTTCCGCCGTATGATGCGACAGTAGTTAGCAAACTTCGCAAGGCGGGGCTGGTGTTTGTTGGCAAGGCAAACCTGGATGAATTCGCAATGGGATCCTCTACCGAGAACTCAGCGTTTCAGAGTACCACCAACCCATGGGATATTGAGCGCGTACCTGGCGGATCATCTGGCGGCTCAGCAGCTGCCGTTGCTGCCTGCGAGGCACCTATATCGCTAGGCTCCGATACTGGAGGCTCCATAAGGCAGCCTGCCTCCTACTGTGGCCTCGTAGGTCTTAAGCCAACTTATGGCCGCGTTAGCCGGTTTGGGTTGATCGCGTATGCCTCATCACTCGATCAGATTGGGCCATTGTCGCGAACCGTGGAAGACTGCGCATTGCTGTTGCAGGCAATTGCCGGCCACGATGAACGAGACTCTACCTCAACCCAGGCTCACGTAGAGGACTACCTGCAAGAGTGCATGAACTCGAACGTTACGGGGCTTAGAATCGGCATACCGCGCGAGTACTTTGCCCAGGGTGTTAGTGCAGACGTGGCCAGAGCCGTACATTCCGCGGCTGCACTTTACGAGTCAATGGGTGCGACAGTTGAGGAGTGCAGCTTACCTTCTACCGATTACGCACTGGCAGCATACTACGTGGTGGCACCAGCCGAATGTAGCAGCAACCTCGCAAGGTTCGATGGCGTGAGATATGGCGTGCGCAGCGCCGACAAAACAGGGCACATTGGGTTGATGGAGTTATCGCGCGGGCAGGGATTTGGTTCCGAAGTCAAGCAGCGAATCATGATAGGAACGTATGCACTTTCTGCTGGCTATTACGATGCCTATTATCGCCGCGCACAGCAGGTTCGCACGCTTATACGCAATGAATTTAATGCTGCCTTTCAGAAATTCGACATGCTTCTTACCCCTACTGCTCCGGCTCCGGCGTTCAAGCTGGGTGCCATGACCGACCCCATGGAAATGAAGCTCGCAGATGTTTGTACTATTCCAGTAAACATGGCGGGCCTGCCGGGCCTCTCCGTGCCGTGCGGCTTCGTGGACGGCATGCCAGTTGGAATGCAGCTAATTGCGCCGCCATTCAAAGAGGCGCTGCTACTTAAGGCAGCATATGTCTATCAGCAGGCAACTACCTGGAGTTCCAATCTTTCTCCTGCCGCTTCCGCCGCGTGACAGGATTCCCGCCGCTGCAACTGGTTATTGGTGCGGCATGCAGTGGCAAGACCAGGCGGGCAATTGAACTCGCTGGAGCTGCCACTAGCGGAATGGTCATCGTTCCTACGCACAACCAGTCTCTCTTTTTGTCTGCCCAGCCAGGATTTCCAGCGTCGGTAAAGTCCCACTCCCTGCAACGGTTCGTAGAGAGACTGGTTCCTGCTGGCCGAAACGGATTGAAGCCATCTCTTCAACAGGTGATTGTACAAGAACTGGTTGACGAGCATCTAAGTACCGAAGGCTATTTTGGCAAGGTGTTGGGCAAGCCGGGGCTTACTGCAGTGTTGATGGATGGCATACGGATAATGAAGCTCTCAGGAGTTTCCGCCCAAACACTGACATCTCTGGCAGTCCTTGCAAAAGAGACCGCTCCGGACACGCACCGAAAGCTGACCGAGTTTGCGTTGGTTTACGAAGCGTATGTCAGCTTCCTGAACGAGCACGAACTTCTTGATGAGGTAGACCTCATCACAGCGGCTATAGAGGTGCTGCGCGCTAAGCCGCCTGCGGAAGCGATCGTTTTCGATGGGTTTACCCGCTTGCATCCGCTTCATCTAAAACTCATTTCCACGCTCGCTTCGCACCCTCGCTGCAGGGTTTCCGTTACGCTCTGTGCGGATGAGCGTCGCCCTCTCTGGTTTGCTCGTCCGTTGCGCCTCCTGGAGTCGTTACGGCAGATGTTTTTGTGCACCGAGGAATCACTGGCGCCATCCGCCGCTGGGAGCACAGCGCTAAATGCCCTTCGCAATGGAATTGGCGCTACCGAAGTGCAACCAGTCGCTACGTGCACCGGCCCTCCGGTGACACTCATAAACGCTCCTAACCAGGTCATCGAGGTTGAAATGCTGGCGCGCACGCTTATCAATGTGCGTAGCAGCCTTGGATGTGAATGGAATGAAATGGCAGTGGTGCTTCGCTCGCCCGGGCCATATCTACCACTGCTGAGTACTACGTTTGCACGCTTTGGAATCCCCGCCGCTCTTCCCCTCACCGAACCAATATCGCAAAACCCGCGCATTGCTCTTTTGCTGGCACTGTTGCGCGTGGCTATGAATGGCTGGCAGAGCGAGGACGTTCTGGAGGTGTTACAATCCGCTTACACGGACTGCAGCCCCGCAGATGCCATCACCGTAACCCGGTATATTCGACGAAATGGTGAGATTAACGGACGGTCCAACTGGCTGGATTGGGCGCATGATGCATTTTGCCCCAAAGGTATCGCAGATCTGCTTGGCACGGTGGACAACCAACTGATGGTTTTTCAGCAGCCGCTCATTACCGCCGTGTTGATGAGGAGTCACTTAAAATCGGTGCTTGCCAGTCTCTGTTCCCCTAACTTGGAAGGTGCAGGTTTTGGCGACGATATCGTGTTACGCGACGAGGACGCGGAAGCTGCTGCAATCTCGGCAGTGGAAGACCTTGCTGTCGCCTGGTCTATGGTTGGCAGAGAGACATTTACCCCTGGCGAACTATGCAGGCGGCTGGCGACCGCATGGAGTGTGCGAAACTACGTCAGCCTGCCGCAGGGGAATCGTGTACGCACCGCAGACCCGTATTCTACGCGGGAGATGAGGATACGGGCTGCCTTTGTGCCAGGACTGGCCGAGAGGCTTTTTCCACAGCGTGTGGTTGAGGATCCGCTGATTCGTGATGATGAGCGGGTACTTTTAGGTACTCTAAGCGCTGATCTGGTCCTGGAGCCAGAACTAGACCGCGTTGACGAAGAACGCCTGCTCTTCTATCTGGCCGCAACCAGTTCCAGTGACCACCTTGTTTTATCGTATCCCCGTGTGGGAGCCGATCGCGATACGCTGCCATCGTTCTACCTGCATGACCTGCGCCAGGCACTACCTCCAGCCGCGGACGGAGCACCGTTACTTGTAGAAATGATGCGAAAGCTATGGGACGTTGCGCCTCGCATTGCGGACGCTGTGGATAGCAGGGACCTTCTGCACGCCGGTCTGGCTGCGTACTGGCATCCTGCAGCAGAGCAAGGGCCCGAGTTGGAGGAGCGGGAACGGGGGCGCGTACTGCTTGAGGCACTGGTCGCCGATGACGCTATGGGAGAGACTGTAACTGCAGTACTAGACAGCCGCGACCTTCCACCAGCCAACGAACTGCCGTCTCCCGCACCCGACGCCACCACGATGGGGCATAGGCGTATCTATAGCCTCACCGAACTGCAGACGTTTGCAACCTGCCCCTTTCAGCACTACATGCGATTCGTGCTGAAAATAGACCAGCGCGATGACACAAACGAGCATAGAATGCAGTCTATCATGTTGCACGGTGCACTTTTCCGGTTCTATAACGGCGGCGGTATCAGCCCCATAGACGAGCCAGAGCGGCTGATCGCGGGCCTTACCGAGGAGATAAACGGATGGAAGCCACCTGTTTCACGGCACCGTCTACCTCTTTTGCGAGAGTATCTTGAGGGCCTTCTTAAGGCATTTGCCGAGCGTGATCGCTACTACAGGGAGCGATGGAATCTGCGCACGGCCTATGTAGAGCTTGCATTTGGAGTGCCGCGTGGTGAGAGCAGCCCAGACATCGAGTTTGGGCTTCATGAGCGGCCCAAGCGTGAGTATCACGCTAGCTCCTCTTCTGAGCCGCTTGTCATTGAGGACATGGCGGGGAGTGGTGGACCGGTGCACATCTGCGGCGTTATCGATCGCGTAGACGTCAACAACCGGGGCGATCTCGGCCTTGCTATAGATTACAAGTTAAATAGGTCTCCAGACCTGGCTGGACTGGAGCAGGCACTCGATGAGGGATCCAGCCTGCAGATGCCAGTCTACATGCTGGCACTTCAGCGCGTCTTCAACATTGAGGCGTTAGGCGCCTGCTATGATATCATGAGGCAGCAGGGCCGACCCAGGCTTTTTCGAATTCCAAACCGCGAGCACAATCTCGCCATGCTACCGAAGGATGATAACAGGCACGTGCGTCCGCTAAGCCGTGATCAATGGAGCGTGATGACCGAAAAGCTGGAGTCTACCGTTATACGGCTGGTGCGGGGGATAGAAGCGTCCGATATTACACCCAGGCCAGGCAGTCACTGTTCATACTGCCCATATGGCGATGTGTGCCGAACAACGCAGGATTATGGATACGATGGCAGTACTACAAAGGAGGCTATTTGAGAACGAGGGCAAGAATTCGGTTTAGGCGCTGGGAGCGCGTAAAGCGCCAGGCAGCCCGCCGCATAAAGGAAAACCTGAACGCCGACCAGCGGCGACTGCTACTGCTTGCCGGCAGCGGCTATACCACCAACGAGATTGCAAGGGAACTGGCACTTTCGCCAGAGTATGTTAGCCACTTTACGGCGGGACTGGTGCAGCGTCTTACCCACGACGGCCTCATTCCTTCGCCGGACTGGGCAAACGTACTGAAATGGGCGGAGCTAGAAGGCATTATTGGTGACGAACTTCCCCAAGCTGATGGCTAACCATTTAAACCGGCCATGGGCCGCTTCAAGTCCTGTGAATATAACTGGTCTATTAGGCGGCGAACATCTGCAATGCGAGCGGAGGTAAGCGGGTGATCGCTTAAGAACGCCGGCGGCTGGCTGGATGATAACCTCTCAAGTACCGTGAAGAGTTG
>JAJZFK010000336.1 GCA_021805405.1 bacterium | reverse complement strand
TTGCCTCGTGTAATTTCACCGCATTTCCCTCCTGACATGAACCACGGTTCCGTCGGTTTCAATTATACGGCTGACACGCTATTCGGCCTCATCAGTGTTAGTACCGGCTTTTATATTTCTAACTCCGTCCGCAGCGGAAACCAATCATAATAGCCGGTACGTAAATCTGCCCGGTGGTAGCTATCACACTACAATTACCTATGAGGAGTTAATCCATGCATCTTCAGGGCAAATCTGCGCTCGTAACGGGAGCAACGTCTGGTATTGGGCAGGCAACGGCAATCCTGCTGGCAAGAGAAGGTGCCAGGGTGGCCCTGTGCGGGCGCCGTTCAGAGCGTCTACAGGAAACTGCAAGGCTGATAGTAGCTGCGGGCGGAACCGTACTTCCGCTCACAATGGACGTTAGGGGTGAGGGGGATTGCAACGAGGCAGTTGGCAAGGCAGTTGCGGAGTTTGGCGGGCTAGATGTACTCGTGAATAATGCGGGCGTCATGCTTTTAGGCTCAATTCTTAATGCTGATACAGAGGATTGGCGAAGAATGGTTGACACCAACATTATGGGGCTTATGTATTGTACGCATGCGGCACTTCCGCATATGATAGCTGCCAGATCAGGCCATGTGGTGAATATCTCGTCAACAGCAGGGCGCACGGTGCGAGCCGGAGCTGGGGTGTACAATCTTACAAAGTGGGGCGTAGGTGCGTTTAGCGAGGCTTTGCGGCAAGAGGTGCACAGCCATAACGTAAGGGTAACTATCATTGAACCTGGCATAGTTGCCACAGAACTAAGAGACCACATTACGAACGAAAATGCAAAGGCTGCCATAGAAACAATGGCTAGAAGCATAACCCAGCTAACATCCGAGGATGTTGCACGTGCGATTGTATATGCTGTAACACAACCCACCCACGTAAACGTGAACGAGATTTTATTGCGTCCCACACAGCAGGCAATGTAGGGTAACAGCCTGTAACAGTACCGCTCACAGGAGGGGCGCTCCGGCTGGTTTAAGGTGTTGCGCGCCTTTTTAGCTCGGCCCAACGAGATTCTGGTACCTTCAGGAAGGTTTCGACTACAGTGGGATCAAACTGCTTGCCTGCGTGGCTAACAATTTCGGCTCGCGCGGCGGCGAAGGGAAGAGCTGCACGGTACGGCCGGTCGCTCGTGATAGCGTCGAGCGTATCGGCCACTGCAAACAGGCGCGCGCCCAAGGGAATGTCTACTCCATGGAGGTGGTAGGGGTACCCGCTTCCATCCCACGCCTCGTGGTGGTGCAGTACAATTTGCGCAGCCTGACGCAGCGATTCAATGCGGCTGCACATGGCATAGCCAATGATGGGGTGCTTGCGCATTTCCACCCACTCTTCTGGTGTCAACTTTCCAGGTTTAAGGAGTATACGGTCTGGCACACCAATTTTTCCAATATCGTGAAGCAGGGCTCCGCGCTCTACATGGTACATTTCATCCGACGAAAGCTTCGATCGCTCGGCAAGCTGAATGGTATATGCGGTGACCCTCTCAGAATGTCCGTGGGTTTCGGTATCCCGTGTGTCCAGGGCAGTTAGCAGCGCATCCAGCACAGTTTCATGGCTCGAGAGCAGAGCCTGCTGGTAAAGCTCGGTCGTTTTGCTCTGCATGGCCTTGCGTAGTAGATTGCGCTCAACTACGATAGGCAGCTCACCTGGCCCGCAGGGTTTAGTAACGAAGTCGCACGCTCCATGCTCCAGCGCCTCCCGTGCCATCGATGTGTTTCCGTACCCTGTAATCATGATCACTGGCAGATCATCATAGTCCTGCCGGATGCGATTGAGCAGTTCCAAACCATTCATATCTGGCATGAAGACATCGCTCAACACCAGATCGAAGTTGCCTTCAGCGAGACAAGTGAGAGCCTCCTTGCCACTTGACGCGGTTTCGGTGCAGTAACCCTCGTCATTTAGTACAGCAGCAAAGGTATCGCGTACAAGATCGTCGTCATCTACTACAAGCGTCCGAAGCCCGGTGGATCGGTCGGGCCGGTCGAGTGCATCCACATCCACGCACAACAGCGGATCGTGAACATCAGATGCACTGCTGCGTCCAGGCAGGTCCATATTGGAACTAAGTACGCGATGTTTTGGTTGGTACATTTAGGGGTCAACTATTCCTGCGGGTTAGAATCTTCCGCAATTAACATATTGAGTGTGTCGCCGTGAGTCCACAGAGTTCCGGGTCCCGACGCTCGACCACGACGAAGGGCTGCTACTGCACGTGACCTGAGGGACTCCGCGTCTGAGGCATCTAGCGACAGGCTGGCGATTCCTGCGCTTACCGATAACCAGGGCGCCTCACCACGTGGAGACACAGCCGTCATGGCCAACTGGAGCCTATGAGTCAACTGCTTCACTTTATCCTCTCCCTGCATAGGGCACGTTATTATGAACACGAGCGGCATACCCGGTACATGAAGGCGAGAGACAACATCATAATCGCGCGTCTCCTGGCGCATACACCGTACCATCGCCTTGCCTATAAGTGCGGTAGCATCCGGCCCAAGAAAGCTGATGAGAGGAAGTTCATCGGCTGCAACACAAGCGAGAGTTAGAGGCTGCTGCGTCCTTCCTACCATGTCAATCATTGCACGGAGGTAGATTGATGCGGCTTTCTCGTCTACCGCAAGAGTCTCCTCGTCCGCGGGCAGCAACATGTCAAATCTTCCTGCTGGCGGTGCGAACTTCGGCTTGTCGGCAATCTTAGGTTCCCCACCATTATTGGTGTTGGTTTCATCCCAATCCATCCACATAATTCACCTGCTCTCAATCTGTGCAGAATAAGGTAAGACACTAGATACCCACGAACATGCGGTTCTATTATCGGCAGGTATTTTACATGTCTGTATAACGTGAATCTACGTGCAATGCGAACAATTTGAAACGTTGTAGAAGTGGTAGCACGGGTCATTGATTTGCGATAGTATTTAAGTAGGTAACCTCGTTTAGGTATGGTACAATGCAATAATGGGCTTTAAAAATTTAGCCATGGAATGACCATGAGTAGATGATTCTTACTGTAACACCAAACCTGTGCATGGATAAAACCTACAAGATTCCCGGTTTTTCCATCGATGCCGTCAACCGCCCCTCCCTGGTACACACAATGGCAGGTGGTAAGGGCATTAACACGGCCCGGGCATACCGTACCCTTGGTGGCAATGCCGTAGTCACCGGGTTTGAAGGTGGCTTAACCGGTGCAACGTTATTAAATGCGCTGCGTAAGGAAGGTATCGAGGCACACTGCGTAAAAGTGCCAGGCGAAACTCGAACATGTATTGCAGTAATCAATCCGGACGACGGCACGCAGACCGAGATAAATGAGAACGGCCCGCAAATTGGTACTAACAACGCCCAAGAACTGT
Source organism: bacterium (assembly GCA_021805405.1). Classification (GTDB taxonomy): domain Bacteria; phylum Armatimonadota; class Chthonomonadetes; order Chthonomonadales; family Chthonomonadaceae; genus JAJZFK01. The sequence goes on along the minus strand of JAJZFK010000336.1, from coordinate 1,977 downwards.
TAGATCAGTTCAAACGTCTAGTATCAGAGTACACTTTTACAACTGTTGCATTGTGTGGTAGTCTTCCGCCCGGCTCACCAGTTAATCTATATGCTGAAATGAAGGAATTTGCGCAACTACACAACGTTAGATGTGCACTGGATACAAGCGGCGAGCCCCTAAGAGACGGTGCCCTCTCCTCCCCGTGGCTACTGAAGCCCAACAGGAAGGAGGCTGAGTATCTACTGGAGCGTGAATTGCAAACCGATGACGACGTAGTATGTGCAGCGCGTACCCTGCGAAGCAGATATGGTTGTGCATATGCTATGGTGTCGGTGGGCAGCCGTGGTGCGGTGCTAAGCTGCGATCGAGGAGACTGGATCGCTATACCACCGGCCATACAGTTTGCAAGCGCTGTTGCCTCTGGCGACACCATGCTTGCAGGGTTCCTCTGGTCACTGCAGCACGGTGACGGCGAAACTCGACCAGAATCCGCCCTGCGAATGGCTGTAGGAGCTGGAGCAGCTAACGCAATGGTGGTTGGTGCCGCAATTTGTACCAAAGGCAGTATGCTGGAGTTGGCAGACCGTGTCACATTACGGCAGCTGAGGTGAAATCGCAACTAATGAACGTCCTAACAAGTCGCTGTTCGCTGGAGATTTGCATATGACGATTTTGCCAGCATTTTTAGACAGCCCTGTTCAGCTGTTAATCGCAGCGGTGGTGATACTGGTAGTATTTGGGCCAGATAAACTTCCCCAAATGCTGAAGCAACTTGGCTCGGGTATTCGCGAATTTAAGAGATATACGTCGGAGCTCTCTAATTCTATGAAGTTTGACGACGAGCCAAAATATTCAACCGGATATCAACCGCCCAGGTATGACGCATACGGAAATCCGGTAGATACTCCTGTACCAACAAATGCAGTACCACCGGCGATAAGTTCCTCGCAGCCGTCCAGTTACCCCGCTGTTACCAATAACATACCGACTGTATCTGGTGGCCCAATTGGCGACTTCGCCTCTGCCGCATTTGGAGGGGATGAACAGGTATCAGCGCCACCGCTGTCGTCTCCTGCCCCAGCTATTAAACCGGCTGCAAATGCAGCATCGCAGCCTGATGATAGTTACAACAGAACCAATCATAATAACTAATCTGGAGTTTTTCGTTCATGATCACGTTAGCAAATATTGAGAACCCAACAATCTGGATTGTTGGCCTTGTCATTGTTATCATTCTGTTTGGCGGGCAGAAAATACCTGAGCTTATGCGCAGCTTAGGCAAGGGCAAGCGAGAATTTGAGCGCGGACTGAGGGGTGATGACGAAGAACTGATGGCCCAGCAGCGACGCGAGGATGAAATTCGCAAACGCGTTGAAGATGAGATGCGCAAAGAGGATGAGCAAAAAAGGCGTGGAGTGCAATAACTTGTACCGCCGTGCCATAATATTGCGTTGCCCGGATTGAGCCGCGGTTAAAACTTATACGGAGATCGCCTGTTTTGATGCACATTTTATACCTACTGCTATCAGGAATGGACCTTGTTGTGGCAGTAGCACTCATCTATATCATTACAATACAAGAGAGCAAGAATGACGGTTTGCAAGGTCAAATCGGCTCTAAGACTACCTCGTCATTTAAGGGCAAGGCAGGCAAGGACGAGCAGCTAAACGAACTCACCAAGAAGGTGGCCGGAGTCTTCTTCGCTCTGCTCATCATTATAAGTATGTTAGGCAAATTTAGCTAACTGGCATTCGTCATCTTCACTGCCGAACATGTGCCTATTGCTGCAGCTGCGGGCGTACCCAACAGGTGCAGCATCGTTTAGTTGTTTGCTGGTGCCACTTCAATCACCGAATGGTGCGAGACCATATGAATTGCGTTAAGACTACTGCAATTGCGAGCGTTACGGCGGTGGCTCTCGCACTTTTGCTGTTCCTGCAGGTGGTTGCAAGCCGCATCCTTTACCGTTCCCACCGGTACACCAACCTAGGTTCC
>JAJZFK010000241.1 GCA_021805405.1 bacterium | reverse complement strand
GTAGTCCTTGCCTACCATCTTCCGCGTAACCGGATGGTTGGTCTCCAGGATTTTGGAGCCAATCTCGGAGTCGTACGGCTGACGGCGCAGCACGATGCCCACCGAACCACTTGCGGCGTCATCAAATGTACCTGATGAGGGCGTATCTTCGCAGAGCCCCGGTCCGTAAACCCAAACAAGAGTACGGCTTCCGGAATGCAGCTTCTCATGAACAGCATTGCGCTGATCTGGCGTTAACCGGAACGGATTGAGAAACAGATAGAGCTTGGCATCAAGTGGAAATTCGGATGATGTAAGATCGCTCTGGAGGAATACACCTATGCGTGCTCCCACTCGGGACAGCGTATCGCGCATACCTAATGTCAGTTGCGAAAACAGCACCTCGTCGGGCTGCAGGTGAAGCAGGCTCTTTTCGTCTACCAGCGCAATAACATCGTATCGAGGAGTTGTCGGCACCTCTGCCATGTTAGTACCCGCAAGCGAGGCAAACTTCGCAATTCGCTCCCAAATGCCCGTGTCGTTAAGCCAGCCTTCGCCCCACAGGTCCATCCACCCAACAGCCGTACCGGTGGCCAGCGCCCGCCCAATAGCACGCATGTGCGCCTGTTCCGTTTGCCCGCGGTCCGTCATACGGGGATTAAAGTCATCGGGTGCCTGCACTGAAGGAGCAAGCCAGGTCTTGGTATCATCCTCGCTGAGCCACAACTTGCCGTGGCTTCTTATGGAGTCGTGAAGCGCCGGTATAGATGCGCCACCCCCAGGTTTCCGATCCTTGTAGGAGGGCGGCCCGCAAAGTAGATCGATATGTGGATCATTCAGAATAACGTTTAGTGCAAGGTGGCCGCTGTAACTGTGCGTGAACTCTGTGGTATAGCCGTAGCAAACTGAAACTAGCACAGAATATTGCGACGCCCGCTTCACTGCCTTTGCAAGGGCGCATAGCCTGTGAGCAGTAGATTCCGATGTAAACTCGTAAAAATCGATGCTTCTACGCTCTTTTCGCGTCTCCAGAAACATTCGTCCCACGGTCGGCTTGCCAGGAACAGGGGGAATTTCTGCCGTATGGAACTGCACATCCGCGTCGTACCAGGAGGATCGTAGGGCCACCAGGTTGTGGTTGTAACGCTCGCGCAACCAGTCCCTAAATGCGTCACGATTGGCAATGCTTCGGTCGTAGCCAAGCGAAGCCGGTTGGAACCACTCACCGCGCTCGAGGTGATAACCAAACACTCGCGCACCCCAAACCTGGGCGCGAATGTGCGTAACCAGCGTGTGCAATGCGCGCTCGCACTCCTGCCAGAAGCGCATACTGGTTATAGAAGGATCGCCAGTGGTACCGTCGGCATACTGGCTAATATCTGTGGGATATTCGCGACGCCAACCCCGGGCAGGAACAAACACGATGCGCGGCATGATATATGCGTCTGGATCTGCCTCGAGCAATGCACGCAGCTGGTTGTCGATCTTGTCCAGGATCTGTGCATCTTCCGAAAGAGGGCAGTAGAGCTCCACCAGCGTGGAGAGCAGATGAACACCAGAATCGGAGGCGCGCCGGATTTGCGCAAGCACCTGTTCACGGGATACGTCGTCCTCAAAACTGCCGAAGAAGAGTGTAGGTGGGTACGGGTAACCGTTTATGTGGATAGCTGGCTGACCACCTTTTGCGATAAGGTGCGCGCCCCATGTGCGATCGATATACGGTATTGGCTCTGGTTCGGGAACCCTTACTACCGGTGACACCACTTCAACAACGGTCGCTTCAGCCGCGGTCGTGACGATCTTAGCAGTCGGCGCTGTCGCTGGGTCAGCTGTCGTTGTCCTTCGAGACCGGCGCGAACGTCGGCGCTTTTTGCGCGTAACGGTGCCGTCACTGGAAATGGTGACAGTGTCGCCATCGTCATCGCCGTCGGCACCCTCAGATTCTGCTGCGCCGGTAGACTCCTCAATGGCTGGTGAGCCCTGGTCGCCGCCAAGTGCAGACGTGACTTCCTCGGCGTCAATGGACTTCTTCCGACGATTGCGGGACGAAGTGCGACGGGAGCGACCGGCAGATGGCGAAGTAGCTCCGGCGTCTACGGTACCCTGGTCGGCAGTTGCGGTAGAAGACTCGTTCGCAGGCGTAACCTGGTCCACAGGGGTAACTGTGCTCTCGGCAACAGGTTCAGGAGTAGCAGGTTTCTTACGCGGTGACGCCTTACGGGTCGATCTGGATTTTGCTGGCTCTTTCGCTACAGGTGCGGACGATTCAGCCACCACTGGTGGCGGCACGACTACCTGTTCAACGAGAGTAGTTGCCGGTAAGGCCTCAACAATCTCAGCCGCCTTGTTACGCGGTTTGCGAGACGAGGTGGTTGTACGTTTCGGCCGGGTGCCTGAGGTTTGAGGCGCGTCGATCACGATGTCGGCAGGCGGTTGCTCGTCAGCTACCTCCGGAAGCATCGGCTGCGGTGCACTCTCGGCAGTTGTTGCAGCGGCCTTTTTTCTTGGGGCACGCTTGCTAGTAGATGTTTTAGCGGTTGGTTCCTGACTGGTGTCTAGTTTGGATGCTGCGTCGGTCCCTGTGGCCTTCACCCGTTTAGACCGGGATCGTGCAACAGGCGGCGCATCCGAACCAGACGGACTCTGCTCGGCGGAAGTCACAGCCACCTCGGGCTGCGCCTCGTCGTTGCCGAGCGGGAGCTCGTCGAAGCTCATGAATTTTCTCCTGTGCCCTCATTTAATTAAGAGCTGTACCGGAATAGCCTAAACCCAAATCCTCACAAATCTATTATCCGGTATCGAAAGTATACATCATTCTAACTAACCGGGTCAATTATCCCAGGTAATCGATCACAGCCCCCGGCAATACAAAACGACACAACTAACGCTGAAGTGAGGCACTCAGAACGGACTGAAGAACCACGGGCGAAATGTAACCTGATTTTTGCCACACAATATTACCATGTGCACCTATTATCACGGTGAACGGCCACGAATGGACCGCAAATCTGTGATCTGCAAGGGATGCCACCCCCCGCTCTATACGAACACAAATAACATCTCGAAGAAGGTTCACCGATTTTGGGTCCACATATGTTTCAGCATCCATTCGTGAACAGTCGCTCGTTCCCTGCTCGTCGAAACTCAGAAGCATCGGCCGATGCATTGCACTTGCCAATCGCACGCCATCACGGTAACTGCCTAACCAATTGATGTCTCCGCCGGGCCGAGGAGCATGCAATGCACCCAAAGCCCCTGCACATGTCAGCAGTATCACGGGAAACGCCCAGCCCCTCAATCGGTTAGGTATCTGCATACGTTATTGCATCTCCAGTTATTCAGGCTACATAATCACGCGAGAATATGAGCGAGGCGTTGTGACCGCCAAACCCAAACGAATTCGACATGACCACTCCAACGTCGGACTTACGGGCGACATTTGGCACATAATCCAGATCGCATTCTGGATCGGGATTTTCGTAATTAATTGTTGGCGCAACAACTCCATCCCGTATCGTGAGTGTACACAATACGGCTTCTATAGCGCCTGCAGCACCAATGAGATGAGCGGTCATCGATTTGGTAGAGCTTATTGCCACGTGACTGGCGTGCTCTCCAAACACTTCCTTAATCGCCAGGGTCTCGGTTTTATCGTTCACCTGTGTTGAGGTACCATGAGCATTGATGTAGTCGACGCTAGTGGGTGCCATCTCTGCATCGGCAAGCGCAGCACGCATGCACCTAATTGCGCCGTTTCCATCTGGCGGCTGACCTGTGATGTGGTAGGCGTCACCACTCATACCATAACCAGTAATCTCAGCATAAATTCGCGCACCCCGTGCCAGGGCACCATTCAACTCCTCCAGGATAAGGACACCCGCACCCTCACCCATAACAAACCCATCGCGCTTCAAGTCAAATGGACGGCTGGCACGTGCCGGATCCTCATTTGCCGTACTCATTGTGCGTGCTGCCGCGAAACCTGCGAGGCTCAGGGGCGTAATGGAGGCCTCGGCACCCCCCGCAATCATAATGTCCGCGCGGCCATACCGAATCGCGTCCACAGCATCACCAATGTTGTTGGTACCGGTAGTACACGCCGTGGTTACGCAGGAATTGGGGCCACGCGCACCGAGCTCTATGGATACCATGCCGGCACCCATATTGCAGATAATTCCTGGGATAAGGAACGGCGAAATTCGCCCTGGCCCGCGGTCAAGTAGAACCTTGTGCTGCTCCTCTATGGTAGCGAGTCCGCCGATACCAGAGCCAACGAAAACTCCAATAGAGTCGCGATTAGCGTCCGTAATCTCCAGGCCCGCGTCGTCCACCGCCATGCGAGAGGCAGCAACTGCAAACTGAACGAACCTGTCCACCCTGCGAGCATCTTTTCTAGACTGAAAAAATGGCGCAGGGTCCCACTCCTTTATCTCGGCTGCTATCCTCGTGGGAAAGTCCGAAACGTCAAACGCCGTGACAGTGTCGATGGCTGTACAGCCAGACTTACACGCCTGCCAAACAGCCTCTGCACTACGCCCCTGGGCAGTTACTGCACCAACGCCCGTAATAACGACGCGCCGTCGATAGCCTCGGCTATAATTAACGGAATCTTTCGCAACCGACATCAGCTAAGCTTCTCCCGTTCAGGCTTTGGTTTTAGAATCTACGTGGTTGATGATATCCTGAACAGTCTTGATCTTCTCGCCCTCGTCGTCCGGGATATCGATGGTAAATTCTTCTTCCAGGCCCATAATAATCTCTACCACGTCCAGCGAGTCTGCTTTCAGGTCATCCACTATGGAAGCAGTAGGTACAACTTCGTCTTCGCTCACTTCCAGCTGCTCCATCAATACCTTGCGCACACGCTCGAATGTAGTCATGTATAGAGGTTCTCCTTCAATAGTTTTGTAATGCTAAGAATACCCTGCATTACTTCGTATTCCTGTCGATTAAATGAACAGACCACCATCCACGGTGATCACGGTGCCGTGTATATACGCGGCACCTGTTGAACATAAAAACGTAACGACCGACGCGATGTCATCGGGCTGCCCCAACCGGCCAAGTGGAACCTGTTGTATGGCTGCATCCCGCTGTTCTGGTTTAAGTACCTGCGTCATATCTGTATCAATGAAACCTGGGCACACCGCATTTACGCGAATGTTGCGGGAGCCAAGCTCGCGAGCCAGCGACTTTGTAAGGCCCACCAGGCCCGCTTTCGCTGCACTGTAGTTTGCCTGCCCTGCCGCGCCCACTGTACCAATCACACTGCCAATGTTTACGATAACGCCACCCTTCTGCTTAAGCATCATGGGAGCCACCGCCCGGCAGCACCGAAAGGCGCCACCGAGGTTGGTGTTAATCACGCTATCCCAATCCTCATCCGTTAGGCGCAT
>JAJZFK010000207.1 GCA_021805405.1 bacterium | reverse complement strand
AGTCTCAACGTATTCTGTTACATTGTCCACCACCTTGCTAAAGCATACAACGAGTCTCTTCAACGTTAGCAGTGCCAACCAACCAGTGGCCCGTAGGGCCGGGGAGGAGTCTCTTCACAGTAAGCAGTGCCAACAAGCTGGTGAAGAGCATCGGGGGCGAGACGCCCCCGCTCCCAGGGCAGAACGCACCGCCGCTAAGTCAGAGTGACTACAAAGCGCAACCGTCATCTGCACTCCCTCCTTCAATGAGCGTAGCGAGTGCCCGGGAGGAGTCTCTTCACCGTAAGCGCCACCGCCAAGCTGGTGAAGAACATCAACGGCAAGACGCCTCCGCCTACTTGCCATATTTGTAGTCGCTGTGTTCGATGATCCACTCTGCACGGGCGATGCGCGCACGCGTGAGTGGATGGTCGCGAAGCCATTCAGGGCCGCCTCCGCCCTGCCGACGTGAGAGGCGTTCCAGTTGTCCAAAGAAGCGCACCATCCCCTCGGGGTCATAGCCAGATCGCTCAGCATACGAAAGACCGCGCCAATCGGCCTCGTATTCCTCGTCCCTGCTATATTTAAGACTCAATATCTGGTCTAAAAGTCCGGCTCCGTTCTGAAGCGAAGGGTTGGGTATGAAAATGGTGATGAGGGCATTGTTTAGCATATCGGATGAGATATTGCGGGCAACGTGCCGCGCGTTTATGTGTCCCAGTTCATGGCCAATTACACATGCGAGCGCATTATCGTCGTTCCCTATCATGTCTAGCAACCCGCGACAAACATAAACTGGCCCTCCGGGAAGTGAAAATGCATTGATCTCATTGGAATTGATGACATGAAAGCTATAAGGCACATCTCTTCTGTGCATATGCGCCAGTAGACTCATCCCAATTCTTCTTACCCTATCAGCGTCGGCAGTTGCTGTCTCTACGCGGTACTCCTGCTCCACCTGAAGTGTTCCCTGTTGACCCAAAGCTACTTCTTGCTTGGTGGACAAAAAACTGCGAGTTCGGCAGCCAGAAAGGGTAACGGCAACGATCAACATACTGCCGCAGTACAAGAGACAGAGGTTTACTCTTTTCATAAAAACAGTCGTCCTTTAGCTGCGCCAACTGGGTCACCGCGTAATGCTATCAACCCATTATAACACCGTAGATTTGCTGTGTCCAACCGAATTGACGGGGCAACCGTCAGTATTGGTCAAAACCACTTCCTATCGCTCGGTTGGTTTAGTCATTTAGGCATTTTATTGGCACAACGATCAGTCATAGAGCGGTTACTGCCACTGTGCCCATAGCCTCCAAAACAGATGTGCGTTGCCATCTATGCTATAATACAACATCTGTGTATATGTTACAGGGATAGGTAGAGATGACTGGCCCGTTAGTAGTATGGATTGAAATGCGCGTGAGATTGCGCAAAAAACATCCTTGTGGCAGTGATGAATGGACGGTAACGCGCACTGGTGCCGACATCGGTCTGGTCTGCGATGGCTGTGGGAGACGGATAATGCTGGATCGCGAGGAATTTGAGCGGCGTGTAAGGGAAGTCATTTCCCAAGCCCCTGAAGCAGGTTCGGCCTGATGTGGCGCAATGCCAGATCGGTGACCGTGTTGCTCGTAGCATGTGCAGTGGTGTGGAGGCAGACTGCTTCTCCAGCGCAGCAGGCGACTCAAACATCGCCAGCCGCATCAAGCGCAGTAACCCAGGAATTGCGCGGTCAGGTATGGATTGACGCTAACCAGAATGGCGCTTCTCAAGCCTCAACTCCTTCATCGGTCGTTTCCAAGCTGGACGGCAGTTCGATGGCGTGGGCTTCATACGGCGACCAGACGGCTGGCTGCGTATGCAAGGCGTCACCCGTGGGGACGCTTCAACCAATGGGCATGCACAGTAAAACTGTCGTCGCTGCCGTTGTTAACAACATTTCCGGACGACCGCTGAAGCTGCGACTTAAGGCAGTGCTTCCAGCCGGGACGTACACAATCGATCAGCTGAGCATTGTCGCGCCCACTGAACCTGGTGTGGTTGCGTTGGCACCCCAGGTTCAACGCCTTCAGGGTGTAGTTCTCCCTCGACCTGGCAGTGTTACCAAGGATGTCGATTTGCAACCGGGCGAGATCGCAGTTTACCGGTTCGTTAATCGTGCCGGGCGTGTAGTTCAATCTTTTCGCCAGTTGCTAGGTGCGCTGCACCAACTTGCAGTTCATCGGCCGCAAATTGCCCGACCGATGAGGCGCGCGTTGCTGCATGCTCACGATAGTATGTTAACTCTGGCTTACGGCCATAGTAGGGAAGCCCGCCTGCGCGCTATGCATGGAGTGCTGCTCGCCGGGGCACAGGCCGAAGCGTTGGAACTTAATCAGCTTGCTCACCACCCACATGTGCGCAACGACGCAACAGCCGTGTCTAGCGCAATGACCGCCTATATGGACAATGCCGCGCGAGTTGGGGCAGTATTACTTGGCCTGGTACCGCAGATTACTACCACGGTACAAGCCGGCGTTATTAGTGTCAACATCGCACTTGCGAATACAGGTGCGCACTCGGTGTACGGTGTCAAGCTTGCAGTGCATGTCTCCAGCCTGCCAGTCGGCGTGCGACCAAGTCCAGGTGATGCTGACTATTTCGGAGTTCTTCGGCCCGGCCAGTCTGCAGCATCCGTTTTTCGCCTGAAATGTGGTTCTATACGGCCCGATAAAGTCGCGGCCGATGTTTCCTACATTGCAGGTGGGGGACCAGCTCAACTCTTGCCTCTTTCCTGGCACATTACTTATCCGGCGGCGCAAACGACTGCGTCGACCTCCACGAGGTAAAAAGATCGCTATGGTAACTTCCATCCGTTCTACGCGTGTAACTGTTGTTTACGCGGTACTGTTAGCAGTTTTGCTTAGTGTGCCAGCGGCAAGTTTCGCTGCGATGAAGGTATCGTTCGATCTTAAGAACGGTTCGCATGTCGCGGACGTCGCGAATATCGTCGTTCAGGTTACTGGCTCGGCAGATGTAGACCAGGTTCAATTCTACGTTGACGACGTTCTCACTGCAACCATTCCTGGGGTGCCGTATCAGTTCGGATGGGATACCATCAAGACTGCGGAGGGTAATCACGTTCTCAAGGCGATAGCAACCGATGACAGCGGAAATACTGCTTCGGCGACTATTACGCTAGTGGTGGATAACGACCTCACATTAGGCGGAGCGGCGCTGGCTCAACGGGCTGTGAATTCACTGCAGCAGGGTGACCTCGACGGAGCTCGTCGGTGGGCACGCAGGGCTGTGAAGGCGGATGCAGGGCAACTGGACGCTTTAATGGTGCTGGCTAATCTTGACGCTAGGGGGCACAACTACACTCGGGCAGTCTCCCGCTTGAATGGCGCGCATGGCTTGGCCACAAATGCAGATGCCCTTGCTGCGCTTGCAGGATACATGGTGCACGATGCCCTACTACCAGCCAATTTGCAGACCTTTGTAACAACAGTAAAGTCGGCAACGCAAATGTTGCAGCAGGCTGCTGATCTGCGGATTGCAGCCGCTAGTCCAGGATCAGAATCAATTGGTGATGATTACCTTAATAGCGGCCGGCCTGCACAGGCTATTGAAGCTTACAAGAAGGTGTCTGCCTCTGATCTACCGCCCCTTGAACTCGCAGTAAAAATTGCCTTGGCAGAGGTACTCAACCACCAGTACATTCCCGCACGAACGTTAATGGATAACGAACGAAATCACAAACAGGACGATAGTGCACTCCGCGCAGTGTATGGCCTCTGCCTTCTGCGACAGCATCACGTAAGGCAGGCGGCTTCCATGGTTGCCGCCGATGCTGGTAAAAGCGTACCAGCCAGCCAGGTAATCGCTTCTTATGCGGCAATGCAATTGGGGCACGTGCAGCAAGCAAACGACATGGCAAGCGCTGCAGTTGCCGCGGTGCCCGAATCGGGAGATGCAAATTTCGCACTTGCTATGGGAGCTAGCCTAGGGATAATTCGTCAGCAGTCATTGCCTATGGCCATCGTAGGTGACCCACTTCAGGCAGGTCCTTACCTCATTTTTGCCGCACAGGCCGCCTTGCTCTCTGGGCAACAGCAGCCCGCTGTCGCCGAGCAAATAGCGAAGTTTGGCCGGTCACTGGATCCCGGTGCTCTTTCACCGAGATTACTTGAGGGTCTACTGGCTCTGGTGCAAAATCACCTCAACACGGGAAAGTCGCTCCTTAACGCTACATCACTCAGCTTTCCTGCTATGCCAGATCTCTATCTTGCCATGTCCGCCTATTGTGACGCCGCTCAGTTGGCGGCGGCATCTACCCAGTTTTTGGATAAAGCTGCGAAGTTAGATCGGGCTACTTTTGACATGCAGCTTCCGCCAAATCCAGCGAAGGCAATCCGCATCCTGTTTCTGGAGAAGCATTATCGTCCTGGCTTCTTCCTCACACTGAAAACGCTGAGCGTGACCGGTACGAACCAACCGGTCACGATGCCCTGATCAAGCCATATGAACGATCACCGGCAATCCAACGAACCGGATGGTAACGCGGCATCTGCGCCTCAAGTAGCGACGCAATTTGATGTAGTGGCTCCATTATATGACGAGCTGATGACGGGGGTACCATACGACAAATGGATAGGATATCTGCAAAAGCTTCTTGCCCTGAGTAACCTGACTCCGCGACGTATCCTGGATTTGGCATGCGGAACGGGTAATGTCTCCGAACTGCTTGCAGAAGAGGGATACCACTCAATTGTTGGCGTAGATATTGCGCCCGCGATGATTGCCGAGGCTCGGGCGAAAGCCAGCCAGCGCAGTCTGAATATCGACTACCGGGTGCAGGATGCTGCGGAGCTGGACATTCCCGGCCCGCCCTTCGATCTCTGTATAAGCTTGTTCGACAGTCTTAATTACGTGTTACAGCCGGAGCGGTTGCAGATGGCGTTTCATCGCGTGGCTGCCCACCTTTCGCGCAATGGACTGTTCATCTTCGATCTTAATGTCTAAATGTGAAAACTGATCTAATTCAAAAATGGCTACTTTTACGCAGCGTAGGAAATGGGTGTAGGAAATCACTTAGAATTTGTTGGAGGGACACTGGCTTCGAAAGATTGAACTAAAATCTTAGAAACATAAGGGACTGTTCATATGGGATTGAGGTGGTATGAGAAGGAATTCAATCTTAAAGGAGTCGTAAGGCGAAGATGAAGCTGTCGACTATGAAGTCGACAATCTCTTCTTTAAAGATTGCCCTTCACCTTTGTTCCTGCTAAAGGACTCCGCATTATCTTTAATGAACAAAGATTCAAAGTTCCTCTTAATGAAGAGATCAAGTCCAAAACCGAACCCCTTTCCTCTCAACACGCTCATCTTCAAGTTTCTGGCCCAAGCAGCAGCAGCAGCAGCA
>JAJZFK010000523.1 GCA_021805405.1 bacterium | reverse complement strand
TCTCTCAACAGTGTGGACAAATAATCTCACGCACGTCTATTTTCCTTCCGCCTCTTATCGTATTTGTAAAAGCCTCTCGGCAATCGCACCTTCAGCTATGAGAGTTGCAAGCCGGTATCTACATTGGTGCTCAACAAGTATGACACTCAAAGCTCCCGCATTGCCGCAAATGGTGCCAATTCTCAGGAAGCTAGCTTTTAAGCGTGTCGTCTTCGTGTTGCGAATACCCGCAATGAGCAATGATAAATCATAGTTCGATCGCAGTTAATTCAGCTTGCAGCTTCCGCAACGTGGCATTAACCTCAACCTTTCGGTTAAAATGCTTCTCCATTGCCAGCCTCGCCTGCACCCTTTCTATTTCGTGCCGTTTAGCCGCTGCACTCTCGGCGCGGGCCACCCAATCGTGAAGTGACTCCTGGGCACGCGCGGGTACAGAAATAACTTGCGAGAGCAGTGCGGTGTAAAGCATTGCCATATCAACGGCAAACGGCATTGTACAGCGAGGGGTCTGGGTTGGTAGCCAGTTGGTTGCAAAGTAACCAGAGGTTACAAGTTTAGCAGTGGCCGCGAGGCCGGGCCGCTTGTAGGCAGCGATCACTTTAGTTTGGGAGCTATGGTCTTCGCCGCGTTGCAATTCAAATAGGATAGGGTAGTGCACAGCCGAATCAATGCATCGCAGGACGTCTTCGTGCAATGCGCCCGATTTGAGCTGAATGGCGAAGACCTGGATTTCATCCACACCGGGCCGTGCGGGAAGGTTAACGGTTTCAGGAGCGAGTTTGTGCTGCCACACGATCTGTTCTACCTGCTGAACAAAGAGATCCTTAAGTCGCGAACCAGGCCCACCGTACGCGTAGATCTTGGATTTGGGAACGACACGCCCAAGAAATGACTGCCTGGGATAGACGAATAGTGGCGCGGGATGTTCCTGGGCGGTTGGCAGGGTCACGAAGCTTCCTCAATTACCAAAAAGCTGATCAGTTCAAAATCATCTAAGCCCGACAATGTATTTGTCAACGCTGTGGTCCTGCCACTAGTAAACAGGCTGTCTACATCCTTCTCCTCGTTTACCTCGATCATCGAGCGGATTGATTTCCCCAATAGGTCCGAATACGCCTGCATCGTTCGTCCGTCATCCGTCTCCAGGTTAAATCGCTCATATACAGCGAGCACAGGATTGGCCTCACCTTTGCAGCCGGTGCGCACCAGGTCTAGCAGCCGCTTTACCTCAGTGTGGTCATTTATGACGGCGCCATCTCGGCCGATGTAGACAAGGTAGAAGGGATGCAGGCGGTTGTGCTGATTGACATTTACGCCGGAGTTACGGTTGCGGAGTGTAAATATTACCCCAGGTACCAGGCCGAGGTCTGGTCTGGCAGGGACCACCGCATGCATTCCGTTGGGTAGCATACCCAGTTCGCCATGTTCCTTCACGTAATTTAGTAGATCCATTCGAAATTCGTTCAGGCCAAGGTCGGTTATCGAGACGCCAGTTTTGAGATCCTCCAGCTCAATTACCTCTTGCTGAAGCCGACGAAGCTGCTCCTTGCGGTAAGCAACGTCATTCGCCTTAGCAGAGAGTACATTGTCGTCGCCGGTAGCGGTAACGTCTGCTATCATCATCCGAATTTCCACGCGCTCTTTGAGGTTGATGTATTCGTCAAGCGAAATGTCCGGCCAGTAATTTACCAGTTGGATGGTACTATTAGGCGAGCCAATACGGTCAACGCGGCCAAATCGCTGAATGATACGCACCGGGTTCCAGTGTATATCATAGTTTACGACGTAATCGCAGTCCTGAAGATTTTGTCCCTCTGATATGCAGTCTGTGCCGATAAGAACCTCTACTTCGTTGGGCTCGTCCGGTAGAACCAGCGACTTCTCCTTGGACCGCGGAGAAAATAGCGTGAGAATCTCCTGGAAGTCGTAATTGCGCTTGTGGCGGCCGTGCCTCAACGTAGATTGGGGTGCCTCGCTTCCCGTAACCTTGGCGGTGTGAATTCCCAGCTTCTCCAGCAGCACTGGTGCCAGATTTTCGTAAAGATAGTTAGCGGTGTCGGCGTACGCGGTAAATATTAGTACCTTTTTATTACCAGGATTGATGGGGTTTGCGATCTTTTCGAAGACACGAGCAACAAGGTGTTGAAGTTTTGAGTCGTCCTCTGGAGAAACCAGGGTCATCCCTGCGAGCAACTTGTCGATCGTCTGGAGATCCGCTCGGAGGTCCCGTTCCCAGGACTGCAAATCCATGTCCTCCAGGTTGATTCGGATCTTACCCCCAATTTCGTTATCCCCGTCGTCTGCCATAGGTACATCATCATCTTCTGTATCGGTCTGTTCAAGTGATTCGGTGTAGTCGCTAACGGTAACCGTGCCGCCGTTCGTGTTGAACCCCGTAATCCTTTCGATAGTAACAGCATTTCGTGTGAGCAGCGATTGCAGGGTGGTGCGAAACGCGTGCACTGAACTCTCCAGGCGTTTCAGCAGGTTAACAGTCATAAGTGCCTGCAGGCTCTTCTCTCGATCAAGCTGCCGCAGTGTGCTGTTGCCGCCAAGGTTGGTATCATATTTTGCGGCATATTTCTCCAGGCGGCTTGGCAAGACGTAACTGATTGGGGCGTAGACAGCCTGCTTGAGCGCACTAAGTTCTTCAAAAATGGCATTAAAACTAAGCACATCGGTACGTTCGGTGAGTGGGCAGCTAAATGAGAGCGGTCTGCGGCGGTCCGGGAAGGGACCGATGTCTTGGGTGTCGTAAAAAGTTTGTATGTGCTTGCGAGACCTGGCAATTGTGACGCTGTCTAGCAGTTCGAAGAAGTCGAAATCCAGGGTGCCCAGAATAGCAGACGCGGTTCGTTCATCGGCAGGCAGCTTCGCCCATGAATTAAATGAAGCCTGCGCGTTCCTGAAGATCTCCTCGATGCTTTTGCCGGTACGTAGTTTTGAATTCAGGTTCGCAGAATTTCCTTCATAGGCTAGTGCAAGCTGGTTTCGGAGGTCGTTAAACCGGTTGTTGACCGGTGTGGCCGATAACATCAGCACCTTGGTCTTCACGCCCTCCTTAATCACCATGCGCATCAGCTTCTGGTACCGGGTCTCCTGCTCCCTGTACGCGTCGTTGTTGCGAAAGTTGTGGGACTCATCGATGACGACCAGATCATAGTTGCCCCAGTTTACTCGGTTGAGTGGCATTCCAAACGACTCGCCCTTCGTGCGGGATAAGTCCGTGTGGCACAGTACATCATAATTGAACCGATCGCCAGCAAACATGTTTGTCTTGAGGTTTTGATTGTAATTAAGCCAGTTATCCGCCAGCTTTTTGGGGCTCAGCACCAGCACCGCGCGGTTGCGCAGCTCGTAGTATTTAATTACTGCAAGGGCAGTGAATGTCTTTCCAAGGCCCACGCTGTCTGCAAGAATGCAGCCACTATAGGTTTCAAGTTTATTAATGAGGCCAATTGCAGCGTCCCTCTGAAAGTTGAAGAGTTTGTTCCAGATAAGTGTATCGTTGTAACCGGTGCGGTCATTGGGTAATACGTCTTCATCGATATCTTCCAAGAATTCCTGAAAGATGTTATAAAGCATCAGCATGTAGATGCTCTCTGGCGAATTCTCCTGGTAAACCGACGCTATATGATCGCAGATTTGTGCGGTAACGTCTTGCAATTTCTCTGTATCAAACCATATCTGGTCGAACAGCTTAAGATAGATGCCTGCCAGTGGAGCCTCGTCAATCTTTTGCACCAGGTTGGAGACAGCATCTCCCTTCTGGTACCCAAGATCGACTGCTGTGAAACCGTTTAGCGAAGTATATGCGACGGCACCTCGGTGATCATCGATGCAGGCAAATGATTGCATCGGTGCCTTCGTGCGGTTACTCCTGAATTTAGCCTTTTTGCGAATCCAGTTAGCGCACTCCTTGGCAACTGCGCGCTGAGTGAGCTTGTTGCGCAGCTGGATTTCGAACTCACTACCGTAGAGGCTGCGCTCACGGTCGAGTTTGGGAATGTGGAACTCCTTGCGTTCCTTTCGGCTCCTGTCAGTTATGTCATTGGCCACAAATGTTGGGGAAGTGAATATAAAATCAAGCTCTTCAATCCTCTCTAGTTCTGCCTTAAGGGCCTCAAAAGCATATATTGAAAAACACGTTGCAGCAATCTTTAACCGTGTGCCTGGCAGCAATGCGTGTTTAAGGTCGTCGCCTAGCAGGTTGTTGATGTTGTCAATAAGCTCCATTGGTGCTCCACCGCCAGCAACGCGCAGCAGTTCCGTGGCGCATGATTCTCCACGCTGCCGTCGCCAATACACACAAATGCGCTAACCGTACCAGTTTAATAGTGCCCAGGAAGGTAGAACGGCAGGGTTAGATACCATCGCGGTAGATTGCGCTTATTTGTACGTTTACCTTGTGCACGCAAACAATGCGACGAGCGTCCTCGTCATGTTCCTAAACCCAGATGTTATTCCGCTTAACGGCGATACCTGCCAGGGGGTTCGCCAGTTTTCTGGAATAACTTAGGTGTGCATATTTCGGCAACATTGCTCGCTTCTCCTGCTGAGCGCGCCGCCCTGCTGCTTCTCTAAGCGTTTTCGCACTCGCGCCTGCTCTCGTGTTCTGCCAACGATGCCAGCACCTTGCGCGTGCCGGTGAAGGGCTTTCGCCCGTGCATTACCGCAAAGTTGTCGAGTAGCGCCACGTCGCCCTGCTGCCATTCCAGGTCGACGGTGAGGTGCTCAGCTAGCTCGATGGCACCCTGTACCCCGTCGCTCTCCAGCGGGGAGCCGTCACCAAACGTAATCGACTTCGCTGGGTCATTGCGCCCATCCTTCCAGCCGCAGTACGCCGCAATCAGCTGGTTGAAAAACGATTTGCGCCCATTGCCCAGGTCGCGCACGGCCTGCAGGCGGGGGGTTGTTACACGCAGGCTGTCATCCACCTGCCACTGCCATGTGTAGCCCAGGTTTAACAGCCGCTGTTCTGCTTGCTCACGCTTAGTTACACCCAGGGTATCGCGCCAGCTTCTTCCCAGGCCAGAGGCGGGGTCGGCCGCTGCTGGCATAGTATGCGTGTACATTAGGCCGCGAACCTCGCATTTGTGGGCGAATTCTGGGTAACGCTGCACTAGCTGGTCCCACAACCGGTACGAAGGGCATATCGGTGTTGCGCCGCCAGTTTCGGCAGGCTGCTCGCAGAAGAAAAAGAGCCTGGCGGGGTAGACAGGGGTTTGGGCCATCTCGTGGTGCAGGTATATTGCTACCGTGGAAGGCGCCTCGTTGGCGGTGAAGACACGCGGCGTTCGATTAACTCGCACAGCATTTGAGAGCGATTCGCTGTAGGGGAAGTTCTGCCATCCAAAGGCGGCCACAAAGTCGTCGTAATCCTGCGCTGTGTGG
>JAJZFK010000158.1 GCA_021805405.1 bacterium | reverse complement strand
GGCTTCTCGCGGCTGGTTTTTTTCCATGTATTCGGCAAAAACCGGAATAAACGCACTGGAAAGGGCTCCTCCTGCAATTAGGAAGAATATGAGGTCTGGAATGGTGAAAGCGCCGCTGTAGGTATCGGTAAGAAAGCCTTGGCCAAAATGGTGCGCGATTACGCGCTCTCTCACGAGGCCTGCGACTCTGCTGCCCAGAATTCCCAACATCATAATGGCAGCCCCACCTGCAACCTGACGCCGCATGCCCGCCTGACTAGCCGGTGTACTCTCTTGATTTGTCATGGAATGAAACTACCTGAAACTGGGAACTGTGTCAATAGGCTTAAACATGCGGACGGGTTTTTACAGGATATTGCCTATAAGGTGGATGTCTCATACCGGTTGAGTAGGTCATCATCCAGTAGTGTATGGGGCCGGCCGTGGCGCTACAGGCGAAATGTGCAACCGGGTGCGGAGTTAATGCGAAAGATTAAAATGGCTGCAGATATTGATGCAGGAATTACTAACGAACTGAACGAATATAGAGTTGAAAGGTGGTGTTACGAAATATGAAGTTGAGTCAAAGTATGCAGGTGATAGCATGTGCGGTATTGTGCATAGCATTTGGTGCACACGCTGTGAGTGCCCAGCAGCAAACCATAACGGTACAGGTTAATAGGCCCGGTATACGGATAAGCCCTACTCTTTACGGATTGATGACAGAAGAGATTAACCACTCCTATGATGGTGGGTTGTACGCAGAACTCATACGCAACCGCATTTTTCGCAACAGTACTTCCTCCCCGGTGCATTGGCGCATATATGGTACAACGGCATCCGTGAATATGTCGTTGGATAGTCGGCATGCAGTTAGCAAGGCGCTTACAACGTCTCTTAAGGTCATCGTCAAACCCAGGGACGGGAAGTTGGTGGGTGTTTCTAACGGGGGCTACTGGGGCATACCGGTGCGGCCCAATACAACTTACCATGCGTCGTTCTATGCCACGGCAGCACCAGGGTTCCATGGTCCTCTATTCATGTCGATTGCGAGCGACGACGGCACCATTCGTTATGCGTCGGCTGTAGTTAATAATGTGCGACCAGGATGGCACAAATACAGCGTTGTTCTTAAAACCAGACAGTGCGCAACAACAGCGGCAGCACGATTCTTTGTGCTTTCAAAAAACCCGGGCACATTCTGGCTTAACCTGGTGTCACTATTTCCACCTACTTACGACAATCAACGTAATGGATTTAGGCCAGATCTCATGAAGATGCTGGCTGCAATGCATCCTGCATTCTTGCGGCTGCCGGGCGGTAACTACCTTGAGGGCAATTCCATACCAGAACGGTTCCGGTGGCGCCGAACGCTTGGTCCGCTAAAGGATCGCCCAGGGCATGAGAGCCCATGGGGATATCGTTCCACTGATGGCATGGGGCTTCTGGAATTTCTCATGTGGTGCGAGGACTTGCACATGCAACCCGTGCTTGCAGTTTATGCAGGCTATTCGCTGGGCGGCCAGGTTGTGCTTGCCGGACCTTCTCTCAAGCCTTACGTGCAGTCCGCCCTGAATGAGATTCAGTTTGTGAACGGTCCCGCAAATACGACATGGGGAAAAATTCGCGCACGCCTGGGGCACCCGGCACCATTTCCGCTGCACTATGTTGAAGTTGGAAATGAGGATCCACATGACAATTACAGTGGCCGGTATATACAGTTCTACAAAGCCATAAAGGCCCGTTATCCTAAGCTTACCATCATCGCAACTACTGCCGTAGACGGTATGCGACCGGATATGATCGACGATCACTATTATCGCACCGCCGCAGCAATGGAAAGCGATGTACATCACTATGATACTTACAACCGCAAAGGACCGAAGACATTCGTAGGTGAATGGGCATCCACCGAAGGTTCACCAACTCCTACAATGAACGCTGCCCTGGGTGATGCGGCCTGGCTCACCGGGCTCGAAAAGAATTCGGATCAGGTGCTTATATCCTCATATGCGCCGCTCCTCGTGAACGTTAACAAGGGCGGTGCACAATGGGGAACCAACCTTATCGGTTATAATGCGCTTTCATGTTTCGGGTCGCCGTCCTATTACATGCAAGCAATGTTTGGCGCCAACCGTGGAGATGTAGTGCTTCCTGAAACCACTCATGCAGAAGATCCCACGCCAGTTAAGCCATTTGTTGCGCGCGGAGGAGTTGGTATTGGCACGTGGGATACCGAGGCAGAATTCCGAAATATCAAGGTAACGGATAACGGCCAAACGCTTTACGAAAGCGGGCCAAACACCTCTTTGAGCGGCTGGAATGTGTGGAAGGGCTCCTGGCAGGCGGCCAACGGAGTACTTAAGCAGGTTGCCCCCGGCAACGCATTCATTGCAACCATTGGGGATCCTAAGTGGACTGACTATACATACACTCTGCAGGCACGAAAGTTGGGAGGAAAAGAGGGCTTTCTTATCCTCTTTCATGTCAGGAACCAAAATACCTGGGTTTGGTGGAACATAGGAGGATGGACAAACTCAAGGACCGCAATCAATCAGTCAATTAATGGTGGTCAGTCTGAGTTTGGTCAATCGGCATACAGCTCCGTTAAGACGGGCGTGTGGTACGACATCAAGATTCGCTGTAGGGGTGCGGATGTTCAATGTTACCTGAACGGTAAGCGGATTATAGGAGGTAAGGATAGCCTGGCACGCCCGAAGCCAGTCTTTACAGAAGCTAGCCGAGACCTGAAGACTGGCGACGTCATTCTGAAAGTAGTGAACATTACCAGCTCGCAGATGCCATTGACCATTCATCTCGTTGGCGTCAACCACCTTTTTGGTGGAGTATCAGACGTCATTGCCGGCGAACCAGATGCACAAAACACCATACAAAATCCTAGGAACGTGTATCCGGTGGTAACAAGGCTGACTGAGAAGTCTCCAACATTTGTTCATAGGTTTCCAGCCCATTCAATAACCGTTTTACGGCTCAAAACCCACAAATAGCCACCAATTAGTAACCTGCGCCGCCCAACACATTTCGTTGCTGGGCGGCGTTGCTGTTTAGGTTGTACACCGTATGCAGCCGTTGATGGTTCGTAACAAGTAGCAGAGTAGGGCACTACCACATGTCGGTTTAGAGTAATTAGAAATGTTTTGCCATAATTAGTGATGATTGAATTTTAAAGGGGTCGTATTTGGCACTGCACGAACAGAATCCTGCGGACGAACCATCGCGTCCCCTGGTGCGAAGACGTACCGTGAATCCAATCGCACCACGCTGGCTTGTCGTAATGTACATTGCCTGGTTTGGTTTGCTGCTTCTGCCAACAGTATTCAATATACTTGGCCCAGAGCGTACCTGGTTTGGCGCTGCCAATATGTATCTGCCTCAGTGGGGATGGGCACTTCCCGCTCTTCTCATAGTTCCTCTAACCATATGGAAGCAACCCCGTTTGCTAATCGCTTCTGTCCTGCTTCTTTCCTGGGTGGTATTCGTGCTGATGGGATTTGAGTGGCATCCCGCTAAGTCGTTACCAACTGGTCCGGGCTTGCGGTTAAGGATTATGACCTACAACGTGAAGGGTGGAAGGCGTAATGCTGCCGCGATTGTAGGCGACATCAACAGGTTTAAGCCAGACGTACTGCTCATGCAGGACCAACAGGGCGTGCTAGAGGGACCGGTTGGCACGTGTCTTCGTAACTGGCACGTAGAGGATGATTACCAGTTTGTGGCTGCCAGTCGTTATCCTATTACGCCTCTGCGTACCCAGCTAAGTGATGATGCTCCCGACGATCACTGTTGCGTAAGCTTTCAGTTACTCGCACACGGCAGGCGCATTACAGTTTACGACGTGCACCTGCGCTCACCCCGATTCGGGCTGGAGGCGTTAACGCACGGTCACCTTGGCAAGATGGCTCGTGATGCCAGACGGCGGTTAGCACAGGCTTCACGGCTTCAGCGCTACCTTCGGCATGAACGGATAGGCAGCCTCATTGCTGCAGGCGATTTCAACTCCACAAACTGGGCGTTGGCACTAAGAAGGCAGCTTGCATTGGGCTTGCGAGATTCGTTCACCGTGGCCGGTCGAGGATTCGGCTACACCTACGGGCAATATACACCTCTTCATATGCCAGTAATGCGGATAGACCACGTACTGGTGGGGTCCCGATGGAGAGTGCTTAACGTTCAGGTAGGCAACACAATCGGCTCCGACCATGCCCCGGTAATTGCGGACCTTTTTCTACCCGGTGCGTCCACAACAGCGAAGTAAACCGCCCAGTACGAACCACTGGGGGTGCTGGCTGTAACACAACGAGGGTTGTAGCAGGAAAACTTCACCCTAATGAGTAATTATAGTTCAGTTGATGTGAGGTAACCGAGAAAGGATAGTCGTATGCCAAGAGTGGACGGCCGGGGTAGTAACCAGATGCGGCCGGTAAAAATGACCAGGGGCTTCATGCCAAATGCCGAAGGCAGCTGTTTAATAGAGATGGGTAACACGAAGGTGATCTGCACCGCGTCGGTGGAGGATAAGCTCCCGCCGTTTCGCAAGATGGAAGGTGAACTGGGGTGGCTTACTGCGGAATACAGCATGCTTCCGCGATCCACAACATCTCGTTCACCACGCGAGAACCGGTCGGGTCCAGGAGGCCGCACCATGGAAATTCAGCGGCTAATTGGTCGCAGTCTTCGCGCCATCGTTGAGATGCCAGTCCTTGGCGAACGAACCATATGGGTAGACTGCGACGTGCTTCAAGCAGACGGCGGAACACGGTGTGCTGCTATCACCGGCTCGTTTGTTGCGGTTGCAGAGGCTTGCAGATATCTTGTTACACAGCGCCACATTCCCCGAATGCCGCTTCTCGGGCAGATTGCCGCTATCAGCGTCGGCGTGGTGGGATCGGATGAGCTACTGGATCTCTGCTACGAAGAAGATCACCGGTGCATGGTAGATATGAACGTAGTTGCAACCGATAGGGGAAAGTACGTTGAGGTACAGGGTACTGCAGAAGGCGCACCTTATGATAGAAACCGGCTAAACCGATTGCTCGACCTTGCGCAGATTGGAATGGATGGGCTATTCAAGCAGCAAAAGGCGGTACTGGAGGGAATGCTATAACAGCCGTGCAACTTCTCATTGCAACGACGAACCGCAAAAAGGGTGGCGAGATGCTCCAGATTCTCGCAGCGGGACTTCCTGGAGTTTCGCTGCTAACGCTTGCGGACCTGCCACCCGCTCCCGAAGTCGATGAGACGGGTGAAACGTTTCGCGAAAATGCACGGTTGAAGGCGATTGCAGCACTGCAATTCTCTGGGCTGCCATCGATTGCCGACGACGGCGGTCTTGTGATCGATGCCTTAAACGGTGCTCCGGGTGTTAAATCACATCGGTTTCTAGGTGAGCAAACCTCGTTTGC